>JASLDZ010000501.1 GCA_030151985.1 Caulobacteraceae bacterium
GCGGCCCTTGCCGATTTCCCAGGGGTCGGCCAGCGCCGGGATCTCGACGCCCGTGCCCTCGCCGCGCGGATAGCGGAAGGCGGACGGGCGATCGTCGATCTCGACGGCGGTGGCCACGGCGTGGGCCAGCTCCGCCTCGTCGGCCGGCGCCATCAGCACCATGCCGGGCAGCGCGCCCATGAAGCCGATGTCGAAGGAGCCTGCGTGGGTCGGCCCGTCGGCGCCCACCAGGCCCGCGCGGTCCATGGCGAAACGCACCGGCAGGCGCTGAATCGCGACATCGTGGACCACTTGGTCGTAGCCGCGCTGCAGGAAGGTGGAATAGATCGCCGCGAACGGCTTCATGCCGTCGGCGGCCAGGCCCGCGGCGAAGGTCACCGCGTGCTGCTCGGCGATGCCGACGTCGTAGGTCCGTTCCGGGAAGCGTTGCCCGAACAGGTCGAGGCCGGTGCCGGACGGCATGGCCGCGGTGATCGCCACGATCTTGTCGTCGATCTCGGCCCGCTTGATCAGCTCCTGGGCGAAGACCTTGGTGTAGCTGGGGGCGGCCGGCGCGGCCTTGGCCTGCTGGCCGGTGACCACGTCGAACTTCGCCACCGCGTGCAGCTTGTCGGCGGCGGCCTCGGCGGGCGCGTAGCCCTTGCCCTTGTGGGTGACCACATGGACCAGCACCGGGCGGTCGGTGATCTCGCGGGCGTTCTTCAGCACATGGACCAGGGCGTCCATGTCGTGCCCGTCGATCGGGCCGACGTAGTAGAAGCCCAGCTCCTCGAACAGGGTGCCGCCGGTGACCATGCCGCGGGCGTATTCCTCGGCCTTGCGGGCGGCCTCCTGCATGGGCTTGGGCAGGACGCTGGCGACGGTGCGGCCCACCTTGCGCAGCGACCGGTAGCCGCCGCCGCTGACCAGCCGGGCCATGTAGGCGCTCATCCCGCCCACCGGCGGGGCGATGGACATGTCGTTGTCGTTGAGGATGACGGTGAGCTGCTTGGTGGTCTCGGCGGCGTTGTTCATCGCCTCGTAGGCCATGCCCGCGCTCATCGAACCATCGCCGATCACGGCGATGACGTTCTTGTCCTCGCCCTGCAGATCGCGCCCGGCGGCGAAGCCCAGCGCGGCCGAGATCGAGGTCGCGGCGTGCGCGGCGCCGAAGGGGTCGTATTCGCTCTCCACCCGCTTGGTGAAGCCCGAGAGGCCGCCGCCCTGGCGAAGCGTGCGGATGCGGTCGCGCCGGCCGGTCAGGATCTTGTGGGGGTAGGCCTGGTGGCCGACGTCCCAGATCAGGATGTCCTTGGGCGTGTCGTAGACGTGGTGGAGGGCGACGGTCAGCTCGACCACGGCCAGACCCGAGCCAAGGTGGCCGCCCGTCTGGCTCACCGCGTCGATCATCTCGGCGCGGGTCTCGTCGGCGAGCTGGCGCAGCTGCGTCCGGCTCATCGGCTTGATGTCGGCCGGCGTGTGGACGGTGTCGAGGAGCGGGGTATGGGGAGGCATGGCAACTCGCCGCCGGTCGAATCCGGCATGACTGGAAATCAAGCGCGCCGCTCTAGCACGAAGTCAACGCTCGCGCGTAGCCATCTGGCGTCGCCGCCGAAGGGGTCGAGGTGCGCGCGGCACTGGTCGGCCAGCATCGCCAGCCGCTCCGCCGCCCCCTCGCCCCCCAGCAGGCTGACGAAAGAGCCGCGCGGCGATTCCGCTTCCTCCGCAAGGCGTAGGTCGCGCGCGATCCGGCGCGCCAGCGCAAGGTCCTGGGCGAAGCCGGTCATCGCCAGCCGGGCCGAGTCGGCCGCCCTCGCCATCAGCAGCGGAACCTCCACCGCGAAGGCCACCAGCACTCCGGACTGCATACGTTGCATCCTCGCAACACCGCCGACGTCCTCCGCCTCCACGCCGATCCGCTGGATCATTCGGCCGCCGGCCACGCCGCGGGCTCCCGCCGCGACCGCCAGCCGCCGCACGAGATCGGCGCGAAGCGTCGGCTCCGGGCAGGTGTCCGGATGGGCCATGATCTCGAAGCCGGCGCTGATCAGCGCCTCCGACGTCAGGGCCGCGGTCGCCTCGTCGTAGACCCGCGCCACCGGAGGCCTCGCGTCGTGAGGGGGCGGCTCCGCCAGGCGGGCCGCCAGGTGCACGCACTCGATCGCGCAGGCGGCGCGCAGCACGGCCCGCTCCTCCACGCCGAACAGGCGGGCCGCCTCCAGCGCGAAGAACGGGCGCAGCCGCGGGCCCGGCCCGAGCACGGCGTAGCGCATCGCCTCGGTGAGCCGTCGTTCCTGCCCCGCGGCGCGCGGCAGGAGTTCGTCCAGGGCCACGGTCACCAGGTCGGCCACCTGCGCCAGGCGGGCGGCGAGCGAGACGTCCTCGTTCGCCGCCCCGGTCATGCCGGCCCGTCGCCGGCGGCGGACGGCGGGAGCGCCGTCATCCGAAGTCCGCCGCCTGGACGCCGGAGGGCTTGCCGTCGGGTCCGAGCGTGATCTTCTCGACCTTCAGCTGCGCCTGCCGCAGCCGCGCCTCGCAATGCGCCTTGAGCGCCGCCCCGCGTTCGTAGAGGTCGATGGACGCCTCCAGCTCCGCCTGGCCGGACTCCAGCCGCGCCACGATGGCCTCCAGCTGCGCGAGCGCTTGCTCGAAGCTGAGGCTCGCGATGTCGGCGGCGGGCGGAGTCGCGTCGGAGGGCATCGGCGGACCCTAGCGGCGGCGGAAGGCAGGTCAACGCGATTGGATCAGGATCCGGCTCGACGTATATACGGGTGCTTACGGGAGCGGACCTCATGGCCAGGGCGACGCGACGCACCTTCAAGAGCGGCAACAGTGAAGCCGTGCGCCTGCCCAAGGAACTGGGCTTCGGCATCGGCGTCGAGCTGGTGGTCGAGCGCTCAGGCGACGTCCTGACCCTACGCCGCAAGCGCCCAAGTATAGCGGAGATGCTGGACGAACTGGAAAAGCTGCCCAAGCCCTCCACGATTGAAGTGAGGGACACGGAACCGCCGGCCCCACGGGACGACGGCTTCTGAGGTGCCCTATCTGCTCGACACCAACATCGCCATCGCCCTGCGGGATGGCGACGTCGAGACGACCGCCCGGATACGGGCGCTCAGGAGTGAGTTGGGCGTCTCTGTCGTCACGCGCATCGAGTTGGAGGCGGGCATGATCGCCGGGGTCCCGAACGCCGCCGCCCGAAGGACGCGCATGGAGACGATCCTTTCGGCCTTGACGGTCTATCCGCTCGGAGAGGCGGCGGCGAGCGCCTACGCCGACATCATCGCACACACCGGCTTCTCGCGCAGGAAAATACTAGATCGGATGATCGCGGCACAGGCCTTAGCGCTCGACGCGACGCTCATCACCCGCAACCGCGCGGACTTCGAGGACGTGCCTGGGCTGAAGCTCCTCGCCTTGTGACTCGGCTTCAGCGCTTCATGAACCGCTTGATCGACCAGTAGGCGTAGCCGCGGTCCTCCACCTTGCGCCAGCGGCGCTTCTTCAGCTCGCGGGTCAGCATGGCGTTGAAGAAGCCGTGCGCGACGAGGACCACGTCGCCCTCGGTCTCGGCGACGCGAACGAGCTTGTCGCAGGCCTCCCGCGCGCGGGCTTCGGCGACGGCGCGGTTCTCTTCCCCCGGCGGGCTGTAGCGCAGGAACCACCAGGCGCAGCGCGAGACGAAGCCCCAGGTCTTGGGGTCCATCCTCAGCAGCGACGGGAAGGGCGGCGGCGGCAGGGGCGCTTCGACGAAGATGGCGTCGCGCTCGAACGGCCGGCCGGCCGCGACCGCCTGGGCCGTCTCCACGGCGCGGCGGCGGGTGGAGGCGAACACCGTCCGGGCTTCCCGCGTCAGCCGCAGCAGCGCCTCGGGCGGCTCCTGGCCCTCGAGGATCCCGCCCTCCTCATAGGCGGCCCACCAGCGGCGGTAGCCGTCCGCGTTGAGCGAGATGCGGCGGGAGAGCGCCGGCTCGCCGTGCCGGGCGAGGGTGATGGATCCGGGCAGGCGGGGCGGCGGGCAGGCCGCAGCCGCGCCATCGGGAGTGGGACCGACCGGGTGCGCCGCCATGCTCACACGGCGCCGCCGCGGGGGCTAGGCGCCTCGATCCCCTTGCAACGCGCGCACATGAGCGGCCGCGGACGTCCCCAGACCCCGAAGGTCGTAACCGCCCTCAAGCGAGGACACAACCCGACCGCCGGCGCGGCCTTCCGCCACTTCCAGGATCGCGCGGGTGGCCCAGGCGAAGTCCTCCGCCTCCAGCTGCTGGTGCGCCAGCGGGTCGCG
>JASLDZ010000503.1 GCA_030151985.1 Caulobacteraceae bacterium
GCCGTGCCGCTCCACCAGCGCGCGAAGCCGGTCGGCCCAGTAGGCCGAGGCGACGGGGGCGGCCACGACGCTATCGGGATTGAGGCGGGCGTCGAGGCGTTCTCCGGGGTCGTAGACCCAGGCCATGCCGCCCGTCATGCCCGCGGCGAAGTTCGGCCCGACCTCGCCCAGGATCACAGCCTCTCCGCCCGTCATGTACTCGCAGCCGTTGGCGCCGCAGCCCTCGACCACCGTGGTGGCGCCGGAGTTGCGCACCGCGAACCGCTCGCCCGCTCGCCCGGAGGCGAACAGGAAGCCGGAGGTCGCGCCGTAGAGCACCGTCGAGCCGATCAGCGCCTGCGCGCCCGGGTCGGTGAGGTGGGGCGAGGGGCGGATGGCCAGCACCGCGCCCGAGAGACCCTTGGCGACGTAGTCGTTCGCCTCGCCCACCAGCTCGATCCGCAGGCCCTGGGCGCCGAACGCCGCCAGGCTCTGCCCGGCCGAACCGCGGAGCTGCACCGTCAGCCGTCCGTCCGCCGGCCCCGCCTTGCCGAACCGGCGCACGATGGCGGAGGAGACGCGCGCGCCGATCGCTCGCTGGGTGTTCCGCACGGCGTAGGTCAGCTGCATCTTCTCGCCCCGCTCGAACAGGGCGGCTGCGTCCTTCAGGATGTCCTCGTCCAGCGAGGGCGGCACGGCGGTGCGGGCGCGCGGATACGGCGGCGGTGCGGCGGTGGGGTCGGCGCGGACGAGCAGGGGGTTGAGGTCCAGGTCGTCCAGGTGCTCGGCGCCCCGCGAGACCTGGGTGAGGAGGTCGGTGCGGCCGACGATCTCCTGCAGGGTGCGGTAGCCCAACGACGCGAGGATTTCCCGCACCTCCTCCGCCACGAAGGTGAAGAGGTTGACCACCTTTTCGGGGCTGCCGGTGAACTTGGCCCGCAGCGCCTCGTCCTGCGTGCAGACGCCGACGGGGCAGGTGTTGGAGTGGCACTGGCGCACCATCAGGCAGCCGACCGCGATCAGGCTCGCGGTGCCGATGCCGAACTCCTCCGCCCCCATCATGGCGGCCACCACGATGTCGCGGCCCGTGCGCATGCCGCCGTCGGCGCGGAGCGTGACGTGGTCGCGCAGGTTGTTCAGCGTCAGCACCTGGTGCGCTTCACTCAGCCCCAGCTCCCACGGCGCGCCGGCGTACTTGATCGAGCTCTGCGGCGAGGCGCCGGTGCCGCCGACGTTGGACGAGATCAGGATGGTGTCGGCCTTGGCCTTCGCCACCCCCGCCGCCACCGCGCCGATGCCGGAGCGGGCGACCAGCTTCACCGTGACCTTGGCCTCGGGATTGATCTGCTTCAGGTCGTAGATGAGCTGCGCCAGGTCCTCGATGCTGTAGATGTCGTGGTGCGGCGGCGGGCTGATCAGCGTCACGCCCTCGGTGGCGTGGCGCAGGCGGGCGATCAGGCCGGTGACCTTGAAGCCCGGCAACTGGCCGCCCTCTCCGGGCTTGGCGCCCTGCGCGACCTTGATCTCGATCTCGCGGGCCTGGTTCAGGTATTCGGCGGTGACGCCGAAGCGGCCGGAGGCGATCTGCTTGACCGCGCTGTTGGCGTTGTCGCCGTTGGGGAGCGGGGCGTAGCGCTCGGGAACCTCGCCGCCCTCGCCTGAGACGGAGCGCGCCCCGATGCGGTTCATGGCGACGTTCAGGACGCCGTGCGCCTCGGGGCTGAGCGCGCCGAGGCTCATGCCGGGGGTGAGGAAGCGCTGGCGAAGGCCGTTGACGCTCTCCACCTCGTCCAGCGGCAAGGACGGACGGTCGCTGCGGAACTCCAAGAGGTCACGGAGCGCGATGGGGCGCTCCGGCTTCATCATGTCGCTGAACGCCTTGTAGGCGGTGTAGTCGCCGCGGTCGCAGGCGGCCTGCAGGGTGTGGATGGCCGTCGCTTCGAAGGCGTGCGCCTCGCCCCGGCGGCGCTGACGGTAGAAGCCGCCGACGGGCAGCGGCGCTGTGTCGGCGTCCCAGGCGCGGGCGTGGACCAGCGCCACCTCGCTCTCGATCCCCGCCAGGCCGATGCCGGAGATGCGCGAGGTCATGCCGGGGAAGAGCTCGGCGACCAGGGCGCGCGACAGGCCCACCGCTTCGAAGTTGTAGCCGCCGCGGTACGCCGAGATGACGCTGATGCCCATCTTGCTGAGGATCTTCAGCAGCCCCGCCTCGATCGCCGCGCGGTAGTTCAGGCACACATCGCGCAGGCTGAGGTCCCCGCAGAGCCCCCGCTCCAGCCTGTCCTGGAAGCTCTCCTGCGCCAGGTAGGCGTTCACCGCCGTGGCGCCCACGCCGATCAGGACCGCGAAGCCGTGCGTGTCCAGCGCCTCGGCCGAGCGCACGATCAGCGACACGTAGGAGCGCAGGCCCTTGGCCACCAGGAAGCTGTGCTCCTACGTGTCGCTGATCGTGCGCTCGGCCGAGGCGCTGGACACGCACGGCTTCGCGGTCCTGATCGGCGTGGGCGCCACGGCGGTGAACGCCTACCTGGCCCAGGAAAGCGCCCAGGACCGCATGGAGCGGGGCCTGACCGGCGATCTGTCGCTGCGCGACCTGCTGCTCAACCACAAGGGCGCCATCGAGGCGGGTCTGCTGAAGATCCTGTCGAAGATGGGCATCTCGGTGATCTCGTCCTACCGCGGCGGCTACAACTTCGAGGCCGTCGGCCTGTCGCGCGCCATGGCCCAGGAGTTCTTCCCGGGCATGCCCTCGCGCATCTCCGGCATCGGCCTGGCGGGCCTGGAGCAGAAGGCGGTGGAGATGCACCGCAAGGCCTGGGGCGAGGCCGCCG
>JASLDZ010000023.1 GCA_030151985.1 Caulobacteraceae bacterium
AGGGCGTGGTGGAGGGGGCCCGCCGCGCGCGCTACGCTGGGGGCGATGCGCGACCTGAAGCCCGGAGCCGTCAAGCGCGCGCGTCGCCTGCGTCGTGAACTCACGCCGCCGGAGCTGAAGCTTTGGCTGGAGCTGAAGGCGCAGTGCGGCGGACGATGTCCCTTCCGAAGGCAGCACCCCATGGGGCCTTACGTGCTCGACTTCTATTGCGCCTCGGCCCGGTTGTGCGTGGAGGTGGACGGGGTGGAGCACACGCGGGACGCGCGGATCATGCGTGACGCAGAGCGCGACGCTTGGTTGCGCGAGAGAGGCGTGCGTGTCGAGCGACTGCGCGCGCACGAAGTGCTTGCCGCTCCGGGCGATGCGGCCTGGGCGATGCTGCAGTGGGTAGACGACATACTCCCCCGTCGCCCCTAGCTTCGCGCCGCCGGACCGCCCCCGCTTGCGGGGGAGGAGGCGCGAGGCCACAGGCCGATGCGACTGAGGGGGCGAGTGTCCGAACATAGGCCCCCTCAGACCGTCGCTTCGCTCCGGCCAGCTCCCCCGCGAGCGGGGGAGCTCTGATGACGAGGCGGTCCTCATTCCAACACCCAGGTGTCCTTCGTGCCGCCGCCCTGGCTGGAGTTGACCACCAGCGAGCCTTCGGCCAGCGCCACGCGGGTCAGGCCGCCGGGGGTGACGCGGACGCGGTCGGCGCCGGTGAGGACGAAGGGGCGCAGGTCCACGTGGCGGGGAGCCAGGCCGCTCTCGACGAAGGTGGGGCAGGTGGAGAGCGCCAGCGTGGGCTGGGCGATGTAGGCGTCGGGGTGGGCCAGGAGCTTGGCGCGGAACGCTTCGATCTCGGCCGTGGTGGCGGAAGGGCCCACCAGCATGCCGTAGCCGCCCGAGCCGGCGCACTCCTTCACCACCAGCTCCGGCAGCCGGTCCAGCACCTCCCTCAGCGCCTCGGGTTCCCGGCAGCGCCAGGTGGGCACGGTCTGCAGGATCGGCTCCTCGCCCGAGAAGAAGCGGACGATGGCGTCCATGTAGCTGTAGACGGCCTTGTCGTCGGCCACGCCCGTGCCCGGCGCGTTGGCGAGCGTCACATTGCCCGCGGCGTAGGCCGCCATCAGCCCCGGCACGCCGAGCGCCGAGTCGGGCCGGAACGTCAGCGGGTCCAGGAAGTCGTCGTCCAGTCGGCGGTAGAGCACGTCCACCCGCTTGGGCCCGTCGGTGGTGCGCATGTAGACGACCGCATCGTCCACGAAGAGGTCGATCCCCTCCACCAGCTCCACCCCCAGCTTGTCGGCCAGGAAGCTGTGCTCGTAGTACGCCGAGTTGTACTGCCCCGGCGTCAGCACCGCGATGGTCGGGTCCTCCTCCCGCCCGTGAGGGGCGACCGAGCGCAGGGTGTGGAGCAGGCTGTCGGTGTAGGTCTCCACGGGGGCGACGCGATGGGCGGCGAACAGCTCCGGGAAGAGGCGCAGCATCGCCTCGCGATTCTCCAGCATGTAGCTGACGCCGCTGGGGGTTCGGGCGTTGTCCTCAAGCACGAAGAACCGCCGCTCGCCGGTGCGCACGAGGTCGATGCCCGCGAGGTGGACGTAGACGCCGTGCGGCGGGCGCACGTGCGCGGTCTCCAGCCGGAACTGCGGGTTGCCCAGCATCAGGTCGGCGGGCACGACCCCCGCCCGGATGCACTCGCGCGAGCCGTAGACGTCGTTCAGGAAGGCGTTCAGCGCGGTGGCGCGCTGCACGAGGCCCCGCTCCAGGAAGGCCCATTCCGCCGCGTCGATCACCCGGGGCACGATGTCGAAGGGGATCAGCCGCTCGCCCGCGTCCGCGTCGCCGTAGACGGCGAAGGTTATGCCGAGCCGGCGGAAGAACAGCTCCGCCTGCTCGCGGCGGGTGGCGAAGAGCTCGGGCGGGGTGGAGTCCAGCCATTCACGCAGGCGGGCGTAGGGCGCGCGCACGCTCGCGCCCGCCTCCTCGCCGGACATCTCGTCGAAGATCATCCCCGCGCCGCCCTCGATCCCTCGCCGCTAACGCGCGACGATCAGAGTCGGCGCCTGCGACACGGTCAAGCCGCCGGCGCCGCGGGCGCAGGCGATCCCCACGGGCGCCCGTTCCCGCGGCACGATTGCACAGCTGCGACCGAGGCGCGCAAACTAGGCCGTATTGTCGTCGGAGAACGCGTCATGCCCAGCCAAGCCGCCGCCTCCCTCGCCGCGCCCGAAGGGGACGCGTCGCCCTATGTGATGGTGGTCGACGACGACGAGAGCCTGCGGGCCGAGATCGCCGCCTATCTCGCCGAGCACGGCTTCGCGGTGGGGCAGGCGGCCGACGCCGGGCAGATGAACCGCCTCCTGGCCGAGCGCCCGGCCGACCTGATCCTGCTCGACGTGATGATGCCGGGGGAGGACGGCCTGCAGGCCTGCCGTCGTCTGGCCGATGCGGGCGGCCCGCCGATCCTGATGATGAGCGCGATGGGCGAGCCCACCGACCGGATCGTGGGGCTAGAGCTTGGGGCCGACGACTACCTCGCCAAGCCCTTCGTGCCGCGGGAGCTGTTGGCGCGGGTGAAGGCGCTGCTGCGCCGCAAGGCGGCGCCCACGGGGCTGGGCGACGAGGCGGGCTACAGCTTCGCCGGCTTCACGCTGGACGTGGTGCGCCGCCAGCTCCGCTCCTCCGACGGAGTGGGCGTGATCCTGACGGCGGGGGAGTTCTCGCTGCTGTCGGCCTTCCTGGAGCACCCCCGGCGCGTGCTGTCGCGCGAGCAGCTCCTGGAATACGCGCGCGGCCACGACGCGGAGGTCTACGACCGCGCCGTGGACGTCCAGCTCAGCCGGCTGCGGCGCAAGCTGCACGCGGGCGCGCTGGAGGACGTGATCAAGACCTACCGCGGCGCCGGCTACATGCTGGATGCGCACGTGACGCGGCTGTGAGGTCGCCGTGCGCCTGAGCGCGCCCGGGCGGGGCCGCCGCGCGCCCCTCTCGCTCCAGGTCCTGGCGCTCGTCATCGTCAGCCTGGTGGTGGCGCAGGTCGCCGCGTTCACGGCGGTGCTGGTGCTGCCGCCGGACCACGCCTTCTACCGGGTGGAGGAGATCGCCTCGGCGCTGCGCGGCGGCTCGCTCGCGACGCGCTTCGGGCGGCCGCTGGTGCGCCGGCTGGAGCCGTCGCCGCCCTCCCGCACCGGGCTCGGCTGGTCGGCGCCCTATGGCTACCGGCGCGAGCTGGCGAGGGCGCTAGGCGTCGACCAGGACAAGCTGCGTCTGCAGATCTTCGCGCCGCCGCCTTTCGTGGGTCTGCGCGGAGGGCGTGGACGCTACGAGCGGCCGCCGGGAGAACGTCCGCCGCCGGGCGACTTCCCGCCGGCTGCCCGCGACGGCGCCGTCGGCGACCGTCCGCCGCCGTCGCGTGAGGAGGGCGTCGGCGCCGCGCCAGCGGGCGGTGAGCCGTTCGTGGGGCAGCGGGAGCCGCAGGGGTGGCGCTGGCGCGGCCCGCCGCTGCACGCCTCCTTCGTCGCCGCCTTGCACCAGCCGGACGGGCGGTGGCTGACCGTGACCCCCGCGCCCGAACCGTTCCCCAACGCCTGGCAGCGGCGGATCATCCTGTGGTTCCTGGCGAGCCTGGCCGTCATCGGCCCCATGACCTGGCTGTTCGCCCGCCGGCTCGCCGCCCCGCTGCGCAGGTTCGCCGACGCCGCCGACAGGCTCGGGCGCGATCCGCGCACTCCGCCCCTCGCGCTCAAGGGCCCGGCCGAGATCGGGCTCGCCGCCGCCGCCTTCAACCGGATGCAGGCGCGACTGCAGCGCTACGTCGAGGACCGCACCGCCATGGTCGGCGCGATCAGCCACGACCTGCGCACGCCGCTCGCGCGCATCCGCTTCAAGGTCGAGTCCGCCTCGCCCGAGCTGAAGCGCGCGGTGCTGCAGGACGTGGCGCAGATGGAGGAGATGATCGGCTCGGTGCTGGCCTTCATCCGCGACGCTTCCGAGCCCGGCGCCCGCGAGCGGCTGGACCTGCGCTCGCTGGTGGAGTGCGAGGTGGACGAAGCGGCGCTGGTGGGCGGCGACGTGGCGCTGGCGGAGGGCGATTCGCTGATCGTCGAGGCCGACGCCTCGGCCGTGCAGCGGGTCGTCGCCAACCTGATCGACAACGCGCTGAAGTACGGCGAGCGCGCCAAGGTCAGCCTCCATCGCGACGAGGCGGAGGCGGTGGTCGAGGTCGCCGACTCGGGTCCCGGCCTACCGGCGTCGGAGTTGGAGCGCGTGTTCCTGCCCTTCTACCGGGCCGAGGCGGCGCGCAGCCTCGACAAGGGCGGGATCGGCCTGGGCCTTGCGGTCTCGCGCTCCATCGCCCGGGCGCACGGCGGCGACGTGCGGCTGGCGAACACGGGTTCGGGGTTGGTGGCGCAGGTGCGCATCCCGCTCGCGGCCGAGGCCGCCTCCGCATGACGGAAGCTTAACTCGCCCGCCACGCCTCGCATCGTCAGATTGCGCCGCCATGCGGGGCGTGACCCGCGTCGACGGTCGGGTGCGGGTTCGATGTCTCAACGGGGTGTTCGCGGACTTTGCGGCGCGGCGGCCGTGCTGGCCTTCGCGGGACAGGCGCGGGCGGAGACGCTGGCCGACGCCATCGCGCTCGCCTACCAGTCCAATCCGACCCTGCAGCAGAGCCGCGCGCTCCAGCGGGCGACGGACGAGGGCTATGTGCAGGCGCGGGCGGGCTTGCGGCCGACGCTGAGCGCCGGGGTGACGGGCGCCTACGAGAACGACCGGATCAGCGGCTTCACCACCGACACCAACTCCGTCACCGGCGCGCTGAACGCCACCCAGCCGCTCTACACGGGCGGCCGCACGGCCGCGCAGGTGCGCGCCGCGGAGGCCGACATCCGCTCCGGCCGCGAGGGGCTGCGCGCGACCGAGAACCAGACTCTGCAGGCGGTGATCCAGGCCTACCTCGACGTGCGCCGCGACCAGCAGATCGTCGGCATCCGCACCGACAACCTGAACGTGCTGCGCAACCAGTTCGAGGAGAGCCAGGCCAAGTTCCAGGTCGGCCAGATCACCCGCACCGACGTCGCCCAGGCGGAGGCGCAGTACGCCCAGGCGCGCGCGCTGCTCTCCACCGCCCAGGCCAACTACCAGGTCAGCCGCGCCGCCTACGCCGCGGTGGTGGGGCAGAACCCGGGCGAGCTCGCGCCCGAGCCGCCGCTGCCCGGAATCCCTGCCACGGTCGACGCCGCTTTCGACGCCGCGCAGCAGGACAGCCCCGCCATCCTCCAGGCGCAATACGCCGAGCAGGCCTCGCTGCAGCGGGTGGCGGAGGCGCGCTCGGCCGGCGCGCCGCAGGTCGCGCTCACGGGCTCGCTGGGCTACGCGGGCCCGATCTCGCCGACGGGGGCGGGGGATTTCGGGCGCGCGATCACCGCGGGCGCCACGATCACCCAGCCGATCTTCACGGGCGGCGTGGTGCGCAGCCAGGTGCGCGCGGCGCTGGAGCGCAACACCGCCGACCGCATCGCCATTGAGGGCGCGCGCCGCCAGGTGGTGCAGCAGGTGAGCCAGGCGTGGAACGTGCGCCTCTCCGCCCACGCCAACACCCTCTCCAACGAGCAGCAGGTGAACGCGGCCGCCCTGGCCTTCGAGGGCGCGCAGGAGGAGTACCGGGCGGGCCTGCGCTCGACCATCGACCTCCTGATCATCCAGCAGCAGCTGCGCGACGCCCAGCTCCAGCTGGTGACCGCCCGGCACGACGAGTACGTCGCCGGCGCGAACCTCCTCGCCGCCATGGGCCGGCTGGAGGCGCGGAGCCTGACGGCGGGCGTGCCGCTGTACGACAGCGCGGCCAACTTCGCCCGCGTGAAGGAGAAGGGCGCCGCGCCCTGGGACGGGGCGCTGCTCGCGCTCGATCGGGTGGGCGCGCCGCGGGCGAGCGACGCGGGCCCGATCCCCGCGCCGCCGCCGCCGTCCGCCCCGCCGGTGCTCCTGCCGGCGGACGCGCCGATCCCCTCGAACGTCGCGATCCCCGCGCCGCCGGCCACCGCGGTGCCCACCGCGCCGAGCCCACGCACG
>JASLDZ010000050.1 GCA_030151985.1 Caulobacteraceae bacterium
GGTCAAGATCGCCGTGCCCGTCCGCTTCATCCACCAGGACGAGTGCCGCGGCCTGAAGAAGGGCGGCACGCTGAACATCGCCCGCCACGAGGTCGAGCTCTACGCCCCCGCCGACGAGATCCCCGAGGAGCTGGTCTTCGACCTGAAGGGCCTGGAGATCGGCGACACCATCCGCATCTCCCACACCAACCTGCCCAAGGGCGTGGAGCCCGCAATCCATGACCGCGACTTCGTGATCGCCACCGTGGCCGGCACCAGCGCCTCGGCCTCGGCCGACGCCGCCGTCGATCACGCGGTCGCCGAGGCCCAGTCCGCCGCCGCCGCGACGGGCGGCGAGGTCGACGTGGCCGCCGTGGCCGCCGCCGCCCAGGCCGCCGTCGAGCACGTCTCCGCCCGCGACGCCGAGGCCGCCGCCAGCGCCGCCGCGCACGAAGCCGCGCCCGTTCCGACCGAGCCCGCCGCCGACGCCGTCCCCGCCACCGAGGCGGAGCCCCAGCCCGGCGAAGGCGCCGACAAGGCCTGATCCCCCGCTCCGCCTCGGCGGAGAGCGGACCTTGCAGAGCGCGTCCGCCCCGCTTCGGGTCGCGGGCGCGCTCTTCGTCTGAGCGGAGCGCGCCATGCTGATCCTGGCCGGCCTCGGCAACCCCGGTCCGGAATACGCCGGCCACCGCCACAACTTCGGCTTCATGGCCATCGACGCGATCCGCGCCGAATACGGTTTCGGGCGCGAGCAGAAGAAGTTCTCCGGCCTGGCGTCCGAGGGAAGCATCCCCACCCCGACCGGCCCGGTGCGCGCTCTAGCGCTCAAGCCGCAAACCTTCATGAACGACAGCGGCCGCTCGGTCGCCGCCGCGCTGAAGTTCTACAAGGCGCCGCTCTCCGATCTCGTCGTGTTCTACGACGAGCTGGACCTCGCCCCGGGCCGCTTCCGAGTGAAGGCCGGAGGCGGCGCGGCGGGGCACAACGGCATCCGCTCGATCGCGCAGCACCTCGGGCCGGATTTTCGCCGCGCGCGCCTGGGCATCGGCCACCCCGGGCACAAGGACCGGGTCATGGGCCATGTGCTGAGCGACTTCCACAAGGTGGACCGCGAGTGGCTGAAGGCGCTGCTCGGCGCGGTCGCCGTGGCCCTGCCCCTGCTAGCCGAAGGCGAGGACGAGAAGTATCAAGCAGAGGTGATGCGGCTCGCGCCGGCCGAGAAGCTCGACACCCGCGCGAAGAACCGGGAGGGCGCATGAGCGAGCTCAAGCTGCGCGCGGCGACCCCGGATGACGCCGCCACGCTGGACGCGCTGATCGCCCGCTCCGTCCACGGGCTTCAGGCGGACACCTACACCCAGGCGCAGCGCGACGCGGCGCTGGGCTCCGTCTTCGGCGTCGACCACCGGCTGATCGCCGACGGCGGATACCTCGTGGCCGAGATCGACGGCGCGGTCGTCGGCTGCGGAGGCTGGAGCGACCGGGAGGCGCTCTACGGCGCGCACGGTCCGGCGCAGAGCGAGGGGCCCCGCGTGAACCCCGCGAGCGGTCCCGCCCGCGTTCGGGCCTTCTTCGTCGATCCCGCCTTCGCCCGTCGGGGGATCGGCCGGGCGCTGCTGCAAGCCAGCGAGGACGCCGCTCGCGCCGCCGGCTTCACGCGCGCTGCGCTGGGCGCGACGCTGGCCGGGGCCCCCTTCTACGCCGCGCACGGCTATGTGGCGCTCGCGCGCACCGAGGCCGACCTGCCGGGCGGCGCGACCCTGACGGTGATCCAGATGGAGAAGCGCCTGTCCCGAGCGGGCGCCCCTCCCCTCAGTAGTTGGTGCGATAGCCGAACACGAGCCGCCAGTCGCCCGACGCGCCCTGCGGCAGCCGGGCGACCACCTGGCGCGACGCCTCCAGCTGCAGCACCGTGTGCGCCGCCACCGCCGCCCGCAGCCCCAGGCCCGCGGACGCGAGGTCGTAGGTCGCGCCTGCCGTCCCGTAGAGCGGCCGACCCTTGAAGCGCACGCGTCCGCCGTCGGTGAAGGCGTAGACCTCCGACCCCGCCAGCACCTTCGGCAGGACGGCGGACGCGGCCCAGGCCAGTTCCAGCGACCCCGCCGCGCCCTGGTCGCCGGTCACCGTGGCGCTCTCGAACGCCCGGCCGAAGTCGTCTCCGCCCAGCGCGAGTTGCTCGGACGCGGGCAGCCGGTCGCCGCTCGCCTGCGCGGTCGCCCGCACCCGCACCGTCCAGCGCCCGTACGCCTTGGTCGCCGCGGCCTGCAGCGACACCTTGTGGAAGTCCGTGTCCGAGAAGCCCGGCGCGACCGGCCGCGCGCCCAGCCCTGGCAGGCCCTGGCTGACGGTCCCGCCCAGGCTGAAGTTCGTCTTCGGGTCCAGGGTGCGGGCATAGGCGGCGGCCACGCGGATCGTACGGGTGCGCTCGTCGCTAAGCGTGACGCCGAAGAGCGCGTTGGCGCTGTCCAGGGCGTCGAGCGAGCCGGTTAGCACCAGGCTGCGGTCGGCTTGCAGCTGCAGCGGATAGCTCAGCGACAGCGACCCGATCTTCGCCTCGCCCCGCATGGAGGAGCCGCGCGGCCGGGTGCTGAGGTAACCGAGGCTCGCCGTCGCCGTGAGCCCGCCCGAACCCAGGGGCTGCGTGTGGCTAAGGGCGTAGTAGCGGAAGCGGGTGAAGTCGGTCGGGGCCGCCAGCACCAGCGCCGTGCGGTCCCCGTCGCGCAGGAGCGAGTTGACGGTGAGGTCGGCCTCCACCTGCGTGCGGCCCAAGCGGTTGGCGCCCCGGTCGCTGACGCCGACGCCGAACTGCACGCGCTTCCTGTGCACGGTCACGACGAGCCGCACCGCACCGTCCCCGCCGCCCCGCAGGAACTGGGCGTCCACCGTCACGCCCGGCAGCGCGCGCATCAGCAGGAACGCGTGCTCCAGCGTGGTGCGGCGCAGAGGCCGCTCGTGCATGAGCCGCCGGGCGTACAGGGCGACCTGACGAGCGGGGCGGCCCGCGGCGGTCTTCACCTCCACCGCCTCGACGTAGCCCTCGACCACCCGCACCCCCACGACGCCGCCGGCGAAGTCCTGCTGCGGCAGGAGCACGGTGTAGAGCGCGACGTCGGCCTTGGCGTAGGCGGCGGAAACCGCCTCGGCCAGGACCTTGAGGCCCGCCGCATCCATCCGACGCCCGACGAAGCGGCGCAGCACCGGCCGCAGCACGGCGTCGGACGCGCTCGCCCCCTCAAGCCGAAGTCCGCGCAGGACGAAGGGCGCCGCCAGCTCGCCGGCCGCGGCGACCCGACCTCCCGCGCCTTGCGCCGAGGAGCCGTCCGCCGCCGACGGAAGCGCGGTCGGGGGGGCGCGGTCGATCCGGCCACGGTCGACGATGAAGGAGCTCCCCGTCGACGCGCCGGGCGGCGTCGGAACAGGCGCGCCGGCGGACGGCGTCGGCTGCAGCGGGGCCTCGGGAGGGGCGAGAAGCATGGGGAACTCGGCGAGGGAGGTGGAGGAGGCGGCCCGGCGCGCAGGCGCGGGCCGCCTCTCGGCCGGGAGCTAGTGGACGCCCAAGCCCTTGGGCAGCCCGCCCACGATCGCCGTGACGGGAGCCGCCACGGTCGCGACCGCCCAGACGGGCGCGCTGACCACCGCCACGACCGGCGCCGTGATCGGGGCCGTCACCGGAACGGAGACCGGCGCCGTCACCGGGGCGGTCACCGTCGGGGCGACCGTCGGGGCCACAGCGGCCACGGTCGGGGCCACCGTCGCCACCACCGCCCCCGCGGTCGGGACCACCGAAGCGGCCACGGGCGTCACCACCGCCGCGACCGGCGCGGTCACCGGGGCCGTGACCGCCGTGACGGGTGCGACGGCTGTGGGAAGAGTCGAGGCCCCCGACGCCAGGCCGGTCACCGTGGAGACGACGGAGCCCACCGGCGCCGTCACCGCTCCGGTCCCGGTGCCCGCTCCGACGAGCGTCGTTCCTCCCAGCGCCACCGTCGCGGGCTGGCCGCCCGAGAGCAGTCCGACCGTCGCGACCGACCCCGCCGTCGTCGTCGGCGAGGCGACGCTGACCGCGATCGGCGACGGCGTCGCGCCGGCGCCCACCGTGGTGGTTCCGAGGGTGGCGGTGACCGGGCTCGCCCCGGACGCCCCGCCTACGACGGGCGTGCCCGCCACCGCGACGGTCACGGGCTGGCCGGCGGAGCCGAGGCCGACCGTGGCCACCGAACCCGTCGCCTGCGTGGGCGAGGCGACGCTGAGCCCCACCGCGGGCTGGGCCGCTCCCGGCGCCGTGGAGCCCAGGACCGTCTGGCCGCCCACGGTGGTGGAGGCGACGGTGTTCAAGGTCCTGTCCGTCGCTTGGACCGTGGTCGCCAGGAGTCCGCCCGCGGCGGGCACGGCGCCGAGGCCCTGGCTGGCGAGGCCGCCGCCCGTCTGCGCCACGGCCTGGCCCAGGGGCGCGGTCACCGGCGTCACCAGGAGCGCGTTCCCGGCCGTGGCCAGCACAGGCCCGACCGCTCCGGAGACCGCGCCCGTGACGCGGGTCAGCGTGCCGTCGACCGCCGTCTGCGTCGATCCCGCCCCATTCGAGCCGCCGCTTGCGCCCCCGGCGACCGACGTTCCGCCCTGACCCGTCGCGCCGTCCACGATACCGCCGACGACTCCGCCCAGGGTTGCGCCGCCGCTCGAGGCCGAGCCCGACCCGCCGGAGCCGCCGGAGCCCGCCTCGGCGGCCGGAGGGTTGGAGCCCCCGCTCGAACTCGACGAGCCGCCGCCAGCCCCCGCCCCGCCGGTGTCCGCCGAGCCGGAACCTCCCGCCCCGCCCGAGCCGGAGCCGGAGCCGGCGGACGCTCCCGCGCTCGCGCCCGCTCCGAGGCCGGACGCCAGGTTGAGCCCGTGCCCCGTGGAACTGCACGCGCCGAGCATCAGGAGCGCGGTGGCCGATACGCATCCCGAAAGGGTGCGAAACTTCCTCGATCTGGTCGCCATGGTGGTTCTCCTTCCTCACCAAATACAACCATGACGCGATTAATGGCCTCCTACTGCGGATCACTCCCGCTTTGCGTGTCTTTCTGGTGGCTGATGGGTGAAGGAACGGCCTTAAGGCTTTCAGCCTCCGCGGCCTGAAGAGCGTGGCCGTGGAGGCCGCCTGCGGGCTTGCAAAGCCCTACTCCGCGGGAGAACACTGTTCACCTGAGCGCGACAGACGCCACCGACCCGACGGCCCGAGGATCCCGATGGATTTCAGCTTCAGCGACGAACAGACGATGTTGCGCGACACGCTCGCCCGGTTCGTCGCAGACCGCTACGACTTCGACACCCGCCGCAAGATCGTCGCGTCGGACGCGGGCTGGCGACCCGACTACTGGAAGGCCTTCGCCGAGGAGCTGGGCATCCTGGGCGCCGCCTTCCCGGAAGAGCTGGGCGGCCTCGGCGGCGGCGCGGTCGACACCATGATCGTCATGGAGGAGCTGGGCAAAGGCCTGGTGGTGGAGCCCTACCTTGGCACGGTCGTATTGGGCGGGGGTCTGCTCAAGCACGCCGGCGGCGACTTGGCCGAAGCGCTGATCCCGCAGATCGTCGACGGTTCGCTGATCGGCGCCTTCGCCTACGCCGAGCCGACCGGCCGCTACGACCTGGCGGACCTCACCACCACCGCGCGCAAGGCAGGCGACGGCTGGACGATCGACGGGCGCAAGGCCGTGGTGGTGGGCGCACCTTGGGCGACGCACCTGTTCGTGACGGCGCGCACCGCGGGCGGCCGGCCCGACCGCTCGGGCGTCTCCGTCTTCCTGGTCGAGGCGAACGCCAAGGGGATCGCCCGTCGCGACTACCCCACCGTCGACGGCCGCCGCGCCAGCGAGATCGCCTTCGAGTCCACGCCCGCCGCCCTGATCGGCGAGGCCGACGCCGGCCTGCCGCTGGTGGAGCGCGTGGTGGACGAGGCGATCGCCGCCGTCTCCGCCGAGGCGGTCGGCTGCATGCGCAAGCTGCACGCCGGCACGCTCGACTACGCCCGCCAGCGCAAGCAGTTCGGCCGCGCGATCGCCGACTTCCAGGTGCTGCAGCACAGGATGGTCGACATGTTCATGGCGCTGGAGCAGTCGGTCTCCATGACCTACATGGCCACGCTGAAGCTGGACGAGCCGGACGCCGAACGCGCCAAGGCCGCCAGCGCCGCCAAGGTGCAGATCGCCAAGGCCTGCCGCTTCGTCGGCCAGGGCGCGGTGCAGATCCACGGCGGCATGGGCATGACCGACGAGCTCGACATCGGCCACTACTTCAAGCGCGCCACGGTGATCGAAGGCCTTTTCGGCGACCTCGACCACCACCTGCGCCGCTACGAGGCGTTGACGCTGGACGACGCGGCGCCGATGGCGGCCTGACGGACGCCTCCCGCCTGGGCGTCAGGCCGCCTCGCGCGCCCTCTCTGCGAGGGCGGCGGCGAGCGCTTCGATCGGAGCCTCCCAGGCGTTCAGCTCGGGTTGGCGGAATTGACGCACGGTCGCGTACCACGACGGCCCCACCTCCGGCGGGGGCCAGCGCCAGCACGAGTCGAAGCGGCTGAGGAGCCACAGCTCGACGCCCAGGCTCCCTGCCAGATGAGCGGCGGCGGTGTCGACGGACACGACCAGATCCAGCTCCTGCATGAGGGCGGCGCTGTCTGCGAAGTCCTCGATCTCCGCCGTCCAGTCATGCATCCGGCCGGCGAACGGCGCCTCGCGAGCCGGATCGCGGCGATCCATCTGCAGACAGACGAGTTCAACTCCCGGCACGTCGAGTAAGAGCCGAAGGCGGTCGAGGGTCAGGGATCGTCGGCGGTCCACGGCTTCCACCAACACCTCTCCCGGCCGCGAGCCGCCCGCCCAGACAAGCCCGACCTTGAGCCCCCTTAGCGACGCCATGCGAGTTCGCCATTTCGCCCCGAGGGTCGTCGGCGGCCGCAGGTACGGCGGGGCCGCGCGCAGATCGCTCCCGAGGCGCTCGGGCAGCGACAGCAGCGGAACGCCGGCGTCCGCGCGGGCGGGCTCACCGTCCAGGACGCGGACGGTCGGAAAGCTCGACGCCAGAAGACGCCGCAGCGGACGGGGCGCATCCAGTTGCACCGCGATCGCGTCCGGCAGGGCGGCGAGCCAGCGGGCGAACAGCAACGTATCGCCCAGGCCTTGCTCGGCGTACACCCGAAGTGTCAGCCCCGACCGCGCCTCAACTCGCCAGCGAGGTCCGGACCAGGCGGGCGGCGGCGTCAGACGCTCCCGCCACGCGAACTCCCGCCAGCCCTCCTCCAGGGCGCCTTCCGCCAGGAGGTTGAGGCTGAAGTTGTAGTGCAGTCCGGGATCGGCGGGCGACCGCGCGAGCGCCTCGCGAAACAGCGGCGTCGCTTCGGAGGGACGCCACAGCTGGCGAAGGATGTTGGCGAGGTTGCCCACGGCCTGGGGCGGCGGGGCGGGGCAGCCGAGCGCCTGACGACCCGCGGCCTCGGCGTCCCGCAGGCGCCCGTCGAACTCCAGGGCCAACGCCAGGTTCGTCCACAGGTCGCCTCGGTCGGGCGCCGCGGCGACGAGCCCTTCCAGTATCGCCACGGCCTGCGCGGCATGGCCCGTCTGGTAGGCGATCACGGCCAGCATCTGCCGCGCATCGATGTGGCCGGGCTCGCGGGCGAGGAGCTGACGGTACGCCCGCTCCGCTCGGTCGAGCCTCCCGGCGCCATGCTCGGCCAAGCCCGCGCGGAACAGCGGATCGGTGCTCAGCTCTTGCACGTCTGAAGTTCTCTCGCGGCGAACGGCGTCCGGCGCCGGTCGCCAGATACGAGAAAGGGGAGCGGACGCAAGTCCGCTCCCCTCGATCGCTGGTCTGACGCGACGTTTAGAACGTCAGGTCGAACCCGAACCGCACGTAGCGCGGCGTCTGATAGTAGACCGGCAGCCGGTACGAGCCGGAGGCGGAGGTCGCCCCCGAGTTGCCAGTTTCCGAGTTCTGGATGACCTGCTGAGCATTGAACAGGTTGAACGCATCGGCGCGCAGGACGAGATTGCCCGGCATGTACTTGCTGAACTTCGGCACCGTGTAACGCACCGACATGTCGAACTGGTAGAACCAGTCGCCCGTGAAGACGTCGCCACGCGGAGTCGGGATGCTGTAGCCGAGGTTCGGCTGGAAGCAGTAACGCGACGAGCTTTGATAGGCCGCGGCGGTCTGGTCCACGCCGCCATAGCCGCCCGCGTTGGTCGGGTTGGGATAGTACCCGAAGCAGCCGTAGTGGCGGGGCGAGGTGATCTGCGTGTCGGCGCCGATCAGCAGGCCCGGCAGCACCTGGTAGGAGCCGTAGAGCTTGATCTGGTGGGCGCGATGGTTCGGCAGCAAGCCATAGTCGTAGTCCTCGAGGCCGGGATAGTCGAAGGCCTGCGTCGAGCCGGCGTCGGTTTGCGCGTTGTTGCCGGCGTCCGACTTCACCGTGCCTTCGTAGTTCCCGATCGACTTCGACAGGGTGTAGGAGCCGGCGAGGCTCCACTTGCCGTCGAAGGCGCGATCGAAGGACAGCTCCAGCGCGTAGTACTCACGCTTCGCGTCGGGGAAGCCGAGATCTTCCTTGCTGAGGTTGAAGGTCTGACCCGCGAGCGGCGACAGGGCGCCGGTCGTGGGGCTCGCGGCGTCGCGGCGAACCGTGACCGTCGCCGCCTGCCCGACGTTGATCAGGGCATAGTCGGGGTTGGCCCCGATGACGGCGCTGATCTCGTCCGGGCCAAGCGAGCAGCCGGCGTGCGTGCCGCCGGTCCGCTTGCAGTAGTTGATGATCGCCTGGTCGAGGTTGTCGATGTCCTCGACCGCGTCGCCGAGGACGCGATAGGTCACCGTCGCGCCGACCGTCAGCAGCGAGCTCAGTTTCTTCTGGTAGCCGACGATCACCTCGTCTTCGTGCGTCGGCTTCAGGCCCTGGGCCGCCTTCGTCGCCGCCGGCTCCTGCAGGCCCGGTCCATAGACCAGCTGACAGGCGGCCGCCCCCGGCACGCCGAAACCGGGCGGGCAGATGGTGTCGGAGCTGTTGTTGGACGTGAAGGCCGGGTTGCTCGTCGCCGTGATCGGCGGCCCGATCACCGTCGGGATGCCCGTCGGACCGATGTAAGGCTGGTAGCTCACCCCGCCGTTGGGCACAGAGAAGAACTCATAGCCGCCGAAGTCCGCGCCGCGGAAGGACAGGTTCGAGGCGGGTGGGATGAAGTAGCGGCCGAACGAAGCTGTGATCTTATCGGTCTTGTTGCCGAAGGGATCGTAGCTGAGAGCTACGCGCGGCCCCCAGTTGTCCTTCAAATCCAGGACGCGGTCGCCGATCAGGTTGTTGAGCTGGAAGATGTCGTCACGCAGGCCAATCTGGACATTGAATTGACGCGTCACGTCCCAGGAGTCCTGGATGTAGAAGGACTCGTTCGTTCCGCGAACGGACGAGCCGCCACCGCCGAGATTCTCGTAGAGTTCGGCCAGGTACTCTTGGTTGGGATCGGTGAAGCCGTTCGCCGCCGCGTCGTCCGCGCCTTGCGCCTTGTAGTACTGGTAGCGCACGCCGCCGGTCAGGAACAGCGTGTGGCTCAGGCGCGTGTCCTCGTTGTCGTAGCCGCCGCGGATATGGTGCTTACCGAGGAAGTTGACGTAGAGGTCGCCGTCGATGCGGTAGAAGGTCCGCTCCGTGTTGTCGATCGAGGTGGACGCGTTCGACGACGGCGTGATCGACCCGGCATACTGCACGGCCGTGCCGGTCCGGACATCTTGGACGAACGGGATCTGGCCGCTGCCCGGCAGGGTGTAGTTGCGGTCATGGCTCTTGCCGTAGGCGCCGGACAGTGTGAACCAGTCGGTGAAGGTGCCCGTGTACTTGGCGACCCAGTTGTTGCCGCCGTTCTTGTAGACCGTCGAGCCGACGAAGCCGCCGTCGATCCCTTGCTCGTCGGTGCCGTTGACGAACGCCTGAGGCGTCTGAACCTTGCCCGTCAGGGGGTTGGTCGGGAACGTCACCAGATCGTTGCAGAAGAGGAAGCGGCAGGCGCCGGACCGCTGCTGGGCGGCCAAGGCTGCGTTGCCGGTGTAGGCGGGGTTCTGAAGGAGCCCGAAGGTGTTGCGATACCTCGTGTCCGACGTGTTGAAGTCGGTGAACTCGATGTGCTGGCGCGAGGTGATGTAGGCGTCGATCTTGTAACCGTAGAACGGGCTGGTGGTCTTCTGTGTGAAGGCCGAGCGACCGGTGTTGCTGGCGCCGGCGGCGC
>JASLDZ010000075.1 GCA_030151985.1 Caulobacteraceae bacterium
CGTAGCGCAGCTCCTCCCGGTCGGAACGGGCGAAGTTGACCGGGCGGTTGTCGACGCTGACCAGCTCGCCCGAGGCGTCGCGCACGAAGCGGTCGGGGAAGGCGGCGATGATCTCGGCGGTGGCGGCGGGGAAGGTCTCCACCGGATTGTCGATGCGCTCCTTGATCCAGTTGGCCTGCAGCGTCAGGTCCTGGCTCGCGATCGGCTTGAAGGTGAGGCCGAGCTTGGTCACCTCGCGGCTGTCGGAAATGAGGTTCGGGTTCCCGCCCGTGACGCTGGTCACGTCCACCGTGCGGCCGGTGACGTAGTCGAAGATGCGCACCCCGCTGGTCGCCACGACCGGCGCGCCGAGCTGCTGCACCGTGGCGGCGTTCTCGTCGTGGGTGTGGCTGAGGATCACGTTCCAGCCGGTGAACGGCGTCCAGTTCACCCCGCCGCCATAGGTGAGGAGCGCGCCCGCGTCCGAGATCGCGTCCACCGCGATGTTGCCGTTGATCGAGAGCGACCCCGCCCAGGGCAGCACGCCCCGGGCGCGGCTGGCCAGCGGCAGGTCGAGGTTCGCCTGGGCGTTGAAGTCGTTGCGGCTGAGGTCGACGTCCTGGCGGAACCCGCCCCGCGTCGAGGTGGAACTGAGGAAGCTCGGCGCGTCGCCCACCTTGAAGCTGCCGTAGAAGTCGCCGGCGGGCGTCTTGAACAGCGGTCCCGTGGCGAGTCCCTGGAGGTTGGCGCCGTCGGTGACCTGGCTGGCCTCGTCGCGCCCCAGCCGGGCCAGGACGTTGGTGGCGATCGGTCCGAACGGGTCGAAGCTCGGGGAGCGGGCGTCGAGCAGCGCCTGCGCCGCGGTCGTGTCCACGCCCGCGTCGCTCCCCGTCTCGGTGTCGCCGTGGTCGTAGGCGCCGGTGAAGGTCAGGTGCCACTTCGCGACGTCGCGGGTCGCGCCTGCGCCCAGGTGAGCCGTCCAGGTGTCGATCTCCTGGCTGAGCGCGCCATAGGCGCCGGCGTAGCGGCTCAGCGTCACGTCCTGTCCGAACGGCGAGAAGGGGTCGCCCGCGGGCACGTCCAGCGCGTAGCCCGCCAGCCCTTGCAGGCTGTAGCTGCGGCTCGCCTCCAGGGTGGCGTTCACCGTGCCGTTGAAGCCCCAGGGCAGCGGCTTGGCGAGGACGCCGTTCAGCGCCACCCCCTCCTTCTCGGGCACGAGCGAACGGTAGGGGCGCGCGTCCGTCGCGTTCGCGATCCCCGCCGTTCCCGCGAAGTCCGCCAGCGTCAGCGGTCGCGTCCCCGCCGCGGCCGGAACGCCGGCCACCGTGGCGGTGGGGCTCAGCGCCGGGTCGACCAGGCCGCCGGGCGTCGCGCCGCTGACGTTGCCGTTGAGGTCGAACAGCTGCCCGGCCGAGGTGGAGACGAGGTCGCGGTCGTCCTCCTTCAGGCCGGAAGAGCCGTTCACCTTCAGGTCCAGGTTCAGCCGCTGGTCGCGGAACACGTGGAAGAGGTCGGCCTCGGCGGAGCCCGACGCCAGGCCGCCCTCCGTCGCGCCCCCCGCCCCGCCCTCGGCGGTCCAGGCGCGGAAGAAGCGGCGCAGCACCACGTTCACCACCCGCTGGTCGGCGGTGTAGCCGTACTTCAGCGCCACCTCCTCCGGCAGCACCTCGATCCGCTGGATCGCCTCCACGGGGATGTCGCGGATCTCCTGGAAGCCGGAGATGCGCCGGCCGTTCAGCAGCACGACCGGCGCGCTGCTGGAGCGTCCCCGGTCGCTGCGCGTCTCCGGCGCGAGCTCGTCCAGGAGCTCGGTCAGGGTGGAGACGCCGTACGACTGGATGTCGGAGGGCGAGAGCGTGATCTCGGGCTTGATGTCGCCCACCACCGAACCCCGCGGCGCGCGCGCGCCGGTGACCACGATTTCGGACACGGTGTCGTCGGCGTCCGCGTAGGGGTCGGCGGGAGACGCGGCGCGTGGCGGGGCGTCGCCCCCTCGCGCCGAGGCCCAGGGGGCCTGGGCGGTCGCCAGGCCGGGAAGCCCGTGGGCCAGCAGCAGGGCGGCGATCGCAGCGCGGCGCGCGGAAACGGCGGGGCGGGCGGTCATGACTCGGTCCGATAGAGCGAACGCCGGCTGTGGCGCAGGCGGGTGTCTGGGGTGTGTCGCGATCTTTGCACCCGCCCCGGCCGACCTTCGCGCGATCGCCTGGCCCGCTCAATTCCCGCGATTCGACGCCGGGGCAAGGAACGACTCGCGCGGACGGGGATTGCGAAGCTTGGCGGCGCGACCGGGAGGTGGAATGGCGCAGCGGGGCTCACCGGCGGTCTGCATCTGCGTTCCCGTCCGAAACGAACGCCGGCGGCTGCCGCAGCTGATACGGGCGCTGGCCGCCCAGCGAGGGCTCGACCTCCAGGCCGTGTCCCTGTGCCTCTGGTTCGACAGCTGCACGGACGACAGCGAGTCGGTCGCCCGGGAGCTGGCGCGGGCCGCCCCATACCGCACCGTGATCCGCCGCGGCGCATCTCGCGATCCTCCTAGCGCCGGCCGCGCTCGACGGGCGTCCATGCGGCTGGGCGTCGAGACGCTCTCCGATGCGGACGGCGGCGTCCTCCTCACCACCGACGCGGACAGCGCGCCTGCGCCCGACTGGGCGGCCGAAGCGGTGCGCGCGCTGGGGCTCGCCGACGTCGTGACCGGCCGCATCGCGCGAACGGGGCCGCCGGACCACATCCAGGACGAGGTGGAGCGCTATCTGGACGGACTGCACGCCTACCGACGGCGCCTCGACCCGGTATCCTGGGAGGCGTCGCCCAGCCACCACTTCACGGGCGGCGCGAACATGGCGTTCCGGCCTTCGGCCTACCTCGCGCTGGGCGGCTTCAGCGAGCGGCCGAACGGCGAGGACGCGCTGATCGTCGACGAGGCGCACCGGGCCGGCCTGCGGGTGCGACGCGACCCGCGCCTGCGCGTCCGCACCTCCGGCCGCCGCCAGGGGCGCGCCTCCGCCGGCCTCGCCGCCCACCTGCGGACCCTGC
>JASLDZ010000083.1 GCA_030151985.1 Caulobacteraceae bacterium
GGCACGCCCTCGGCCGCGTCGAACTCCGGCGCGATGATCGGGCACTGGGCGGCGGGGCAGGTGAAGCGGGCGTTGGGGTGGGCGGCGGGCGCAGCGTCACCACGCGTCCAGCGGTGGCCGCGCCAATCCGTGAGGGTGGCGGGCGCCTCCTCGGTCAACCCCTCCCACCACACGTCGCCGTCGTCGGTGAGCGCCACGTTGGTGAAGATGCTGTTGGCGCGGCAGGCCTCGATGGCGTTGCGGTTGGTGGCCAGTCCCGTCCCGGGGGCGACGCCGAAGAAGCCGGCCTCCGGGTTCACGGCGTGCAGACGCCCGTCCGATCCCAGCTTCATCCAGGCGATGTCGTCGCCCACGCACTCGGCCTTCCAGCCGGGCAGGGTCGGCTGCAGCATGGCGAGGTTGGTCTTGCCGCAGGCGCTGGGGAAGGCGGCGGCCACATAGCGGACGACGCCTTCGGGAGACGTCAGCTTCAGGATCAGCATGTGCTCGGCCAGCCAGCCGCCGTCGCGCGCCATGACGCTGGCGATGCGCAGGGCGAAGCACTTCTTCCCGAGGAGCGCGTTGCCGCCGTAGCCCGAGCCGAAGCTCCAGATCTCGCGGCTCTCCGGGAAGTGGACGATGTACTTGGTCGGGTTGCAGGGCCAGGCGACGTCCGCCTCGCCGGGCTCCAGCGGCCGGCCGACGCTGTGCACCGCGGGCACGAAGTCGCCGTCGTCGCCCAGCGCCTCCAGGGCGCGGGCGCCCATCCGCGTCATGATCCGCATGGAGGCCACGACGTAGGGGCTGTCGGTCAGCTCGACGCCCAGCGCGCTCATGGGCGAGCCGAGGGGACCCATGCAGAAGGGCACCACATACATCGTGCGACCGCGCATGGCGCCGCGGAACAGGCCCTTCAGCGTCGCGCGCATCACGCTCGGCTCGGCCCAGTTGTTGGTCGGACCGGCGTCGTCGGGCTGTTCGGAGCAGATGAAGGTGCGGTTCTCCACCCGCGCCACGTCCGACGCGTCGGAGCGGGCGTAGAAGCTGTTCGGGCGCTTGGCGGGGTCGAGGCGGACGAAGGTGCCGGCTTCGACCAGGGCGTCGGTGACGGCGGTCCATTCGGCCTCGGAGCCGTCGCACCAGTGGATCGCGTCAGGCTCGGTCAAAGCCGCGACCTCGGCCACCCAGGCGATCAGGCGGGCGTGCCGGGTCGGCGGAGCCGCGCCGACCGCGACAGGGGAGGGGACGCCGCTGCGGCCGACCTTGTCGAAACCCATTACGCTTGTGTCCTCTGCGCCGCTCGGCCTGGAACGCCGTTCAGGCGGAGGCGATCCTTCCATGTCAAGGGTGTGAAATGGCGGCTGCGCTGATCCAGAGGCCAATGTAAGCCGGCGCCGGCTTCAAGCGTGGGACCTGCTGCCGTTAACCGCCCGTCGTTTGCAATTTCTTGCCGCGGCTGCGGAGCTGATTTGTAGCATAAATGTTCGATAGAGAATGTCGATGAAGAGGCTTGTCGAGATCGACCTGTTCGATTAGCTGCGAGGCATGTCGCTCCCGACCCTGCGTCAGCTGCAGTACCTGAAGCTCCTGCGCGAGCATGGCTCCTTCAGCCGAGCGGCGGAGGCGGCGCACGTCACCCAGCCCACCCTCTCCGCCGGCATCCAGGAGCTGGAGCGGGCGCTGGGCGGGCCGGTGGTGGAGCGCGGCCGCGGCGGGGTCATCGTGACTCCGGCAGGAGCCGAGGCGGCCGACCGGGCGGAGGACATCCTGGCCCGGGCCGAGGACCTGGTGCAGGCCGCGCGCAGCGCCGGCCGCCCCCTGTGCGGACGCTTCCGGCTCGGCGTGATCCCGACCATCGCGCCTTTCCTCCTCCCCCGGGCGCTGCCCGTCCTGCGCGAGCGTCACCCCGACCTGCGGCTCTTCCTGCGCGAGGACCTGACGCCGCGCCTGATCGCGGCGCTCCGCGGTGGGGCGCTCGATGCGGCCCTGATCGCGCTGCCCTACGAGACGCAGGGGCTGGAGACCGCCCCGGTGGGCGACGACGAACTCCTCGCGGCCACCCCCTCCGACCATCCCCTGGCGCGGTCGCGTGAGGTGGACGCCGAGGCGCTGGCGTCCGCCGAGCTTATCCTCCTGGAGGACGGCCATTGCCTGCGCGACCACGCGCTGGCCGCCTGCCGCGTGGACGGGCCGCCCGACCGGGCGCGGGAGGCGGAAGGCTTCGCCGCCACCTCGCTGGGCACGCTGATGCAGATGGTGGGCTCCGGCCTGGGCGTGAGCCTCGTGCCCGCCATGGCGGTGGAGGCGGGGCTGGCGGCCGGGGCGGCGGTGAGCGTGCGACCGCTCGCTGACCGGCCGGCCCGGCGCGAGATCGTGGTCGCGTGGCGGCGAGGCTCCAGCCGGGCGGCCGAGGCGAGGCTGCTGGCCGAAGCGCTGCGGTCTGCCTGACGCCCAGGGGGGCGCGGCTGGCGCCGGAGGGAGCCCGCCGCTACATGCGCGCCATGGCCTTCCGCCTCGAAAACCGCATCGGCGTCGCCGCCCCCGCTTCGGTCATCTGGGACCTCGTCGCCGACCTGCCGGGCTGGTCGCGCTGGAACCCGCTCTACCCGCAGGCCCAGGGCGTGCTCGGCTTCGGCGAGACCCTGACGCTGGAGCTGGCGTTGCCCGGCCGCCCGCGCCAGACCATCCGCCCGGTGGTCGCCGACTGGGCGCCGAACAGCCTCCTGCACTGGAACCTGAAGGCGCTGGGCGGCCTGGTGCGCACCACCCGTTACATCGAGATAGAGGTGCTGACCGAGACCGGCTGCATCTTCTCCAACGGCGAGATTTTCGAGGGCCTGGGTTCGCGCTACCTGCCGACAGGCCTGCGCCGCGGCATCCGCCAGGGTTTCGACGCCATGGGCGAGGCGGTGAAGCGGGAGGCGGAGGCGCGGTTCGCCGCGACGGCCTGATCGTGCTGGACGACCTCTACTCCGCCCGCCTGCTCGCGCTGGCCGCGAACCTGCCCCACG
Organism: Caulobacteraceae bacterium; assembly: GCA_030151985.1. Lineage (GTDB taxonomy): Bacteria > Pseudomonadota > Alphaproteobacteria > Caulobacterales > Caulobacteraceae > JASLDZ01. The sequence goes on from JASLDZ010000083.1 coordinate 2,991, forward strand.
CCGGCCGGCTGGCCGCGCCCGACGCTTCCGCCGAGCGCACCTCGAAGCTGTGCGGCAGCCGCGTGGTCGTGGACGTGGCGATGCGGGACGGCCGGGTCGTGGAGTTCGCCCAGGACGTGCAGGCCTGCGCGCTGGGA
>JASLDZ010000103.1 GCA_030151985.1 Caulobacteraceae bacterium
CGACCCCGCCATCGTGGAAGCGGCGCGCGGCGGCGGGACCGTTCCGCTCTCCATCGACCTGCGCGTGCAGGCGGCGCTGGAGGACGAGCTGCGCAAGGGCGTGGCCGAGTTCTCGCCCAAGGGCGCGGTCGGGATCGTCACCGACATCCGCACGGGCGAGATCCTGGCGATGGCGTCCCTGCCCGACTTCGACCCCAACGCGCCCGGCAAGGCCGACCCGAACGGGATGCTGAACCGCGCCGCCTCGTCGGTCTTCGAGATGGGCTCGACCTTCAAGACCTATACCTTCGCCATGGCGCTGGACTCGGGCGTGGAGACGATGGCCTCGACCTTCGACGCCAGCCAGCCGCTGATGATCGGGTCGCGCGCGATCCACGACTACCACAAGGGCGAGAGCATCCTGTCGATGCAGGAGGCGTTCATCATGTCCTCCAACATCTCGACGGCGAAGATCGCCCTGCACGCCGGCGCGGCGCGGCTGACCGACTATTTCCGCCGCTACGGCCTGTTCGCCCCCGCCAAGGTCGAGCTGACCGAGGCCGCCCGGCCGCTGGTGCCGAAGAAGTGGGATGACTCGACGGTCGCATCGGCCAGCTTCGGCCAGGCCATCGGCGTGTCGCCGCTCAACATGGCGGCGGGCGTGGGATCCTTGATGAACGGCGGCGTGTGGCACCCGCTCACCATCCTGAAGCGCGCACCCAACGCGCCGCTCGAAAGCCGGCGCGTGATCAAGCCGGAGACCTCGCGCCTGATGCTGGGCCTGATGCGCGACAACGTCGTCATGCCCGAGGGGTCGGGCAAGAAGGCCGACGCGCTCGGCCTGCGGGTGGGCGGCAAGACCGGCTCGGCGCAGAAGGCCGGACGGCACGGTTACGACAACACCAAGAACGTCTCGTCCTTCGCCGCGGTGTTCCCGACCGATGGGCCTGTGGACGGCCAGCGCTACCTTGTGCTCGTGCTCTATGACGAGCCGCACGCGACGCCCAAGACCTTCGGCTTCATGACCGCGGGTTGGAACGCCGCGCCGACCGCCGGCCGGGTGATCGACCGCATCGCGCCGTTCCTGGGCGTGCAGCGCGTCGCCGCCACGCCCTTCGACCCGCCCAAGAACCCCGCCGTCGCCAAGCCCGTCGACGACGAGACCTCCACGGGGCCGCTGTGATCGCGCGCCCCACCACGGGACGGCCGTGACGTCCGTCCGCCTGTCCGACCTCCTGCGTCGGCCGCTCGCCGACGATCCGATCATCGCGGGCGTCACCGCCGACAGCCGGGCCGTGCGCCCGGGCTTCCTGTTCGCCGCCTTGCCGGGGACGAAGGTGGACGGCCGCGCCTTCGCCCCCGCCGCCGTGGCCGCGGGCGCCGCCGCGATCCTGGCTGGCGACGAGACCGTCGCGCCGATCCCGGTGATCCGCTCGCACGACGTCCGCCGCGCCTACGCGCTCGCCGCCGCCGCCTTCTTCGGACACCAGCCGCAGACCTGCGTCGCGGTGACGGGCACCAACGGCAAGACGAGCGTGGCGACCTTCTGCCGCCAGATGTTCGCGAGCCTGGGCCGCACCGCCGCCAGCATGGGCACGCTGGGCGTGCAGGTGAGCGGGCCTTCGGGCGAGGCGGCGCTGACGCCCCCCGGCCTCACCACCCCCGACGCCGCCGAAGTGGCGCGCCTGGCGGCCGAGCTCAGCGTGCGGGGCGTGACGCACCTGGCGCTGGAGGCCTCCAGCCACGGCCTCGACCAGCGGCGGATTGACGGACTGCGCATCCAGGCGGCGGGGTTCACCAACCTCAGCCAGGACCACCTGGACTACCACCCCGACATGCTGGCCTACCGCCAAGCCAAGCTGGAGCTGTTCGAGCGCCTCCTGCCGCGCGGCGGGACGGCGGTGCTGAACGCCGACGACGCCGAGTTCCGCCGCTTCGCCGCCGCCGCCGTCAGCCGCGGGCAGACGGTGATGTCGGTGGGCGAGGCGGGGCAGGCGCTGCGCCTGCTGGAGCGGACGCCCGAGCCGTTCGGCCAGCGCCTGCGCATCGACGCGGGCGGGCGGCTGTTCGAGGTGCGGCTGCCGCTGGCGGGCGCGTTCCAGGCCTCCAACGCGCTGGTGGCGGCGGGCCTCTGCATTGCGGCGGGGGAGAGCGCCGAGGCGGTGCTGGGCGCGCTGGAGTCGTTGCAGGGCGCGCCGGGGCGGCTGCAGCGCGTCTCGACGGACGCCGACGTTGGCGAGGCCTACGTCGACTACGCCCACACCCCCGACGGCCTGCGCACCGTGCTGGAAGCGTTGCGGCCGCACGTGCGCGGGCGGCTGATCGTGGTGTTCGGCGCGGGCGGCGACCGCGACCGGGGCAAGCGCCCATTGATGGGAGCCGCCGCCGCCGAACTGGCCGACCTGGCCATCGTCACCGACGACAACCCGCGCTCCGAGGATCCCGCCGACATCCGCGCCGAGGTGAAGGTGGGCGCGCCCTCGGCGCTGGAGGTCGGCGACCGCCGCGCCGCCATCCGCGCCGCCGCCGAGCAGCTGCGCGACGGCGACGTGCTGGTGGTCGCGGGGAAGGGCCACGAGCAGGGCCAGACTGTCGCCGGCGTCGTGCATCCGTTCGACGACGTTGCGGAGACGCGGGCGGCGCTCGATAGACTGCGCCGCGATGGCTGACTCCCCCCTCTGGACGCGCGACGAGATCGTCGCCGCCACCCACGGCGCCGCCACCGGCGCGGACTTCGCCGCCACCGGCGTGACCTTCGACACGCGCGAGCTGCAGCCCGGCGACCTGTTCGTGGCGCTGACCGGAGAGCGTGACGGCCACGACTTCGCCGCCTCGGCCTTCGCCAGGGGCGCGGCGGGCGCGCTGGTCTCGCGGCCGGTGGAGGGCGGACCGTTCGTGGTGGTTCCGGACACGCTGAAGGCGCTTGAGGCGCTGGGCGCCGCAGCCCGCGAACGGGCGGACGCTAAGCGGGTCGCGGTGACGGGCTCGGTCGGCAAGACCAGCGTCACCCAGGCGCTGCTGGCCTCGCTGAAGCTGGCCGGGCCCGCCCACGGCTCGGTCAAGTCGTTCAACAACCACATCGGCGTGCCGCTCACGCTCGCCCGCATGCCGCGCGAGACCCGCTACGCCGTGTTCGAGATCGGCATGAACCACGCCGGCGAGATCGGGCCGCTCTCGCGCCTCGTGAAGCCGCACGTGGCGGTCGTCACCAACGTCGGCCCCGTCCACACCGAGAACTTCGCCGACGGCGAGGCGGGCGTGGCGCGCGCCAAGGCGGAGATCTTCGAAGGGCTGGAGCCGGGCGGCGTCGCGGTGCTGGACGGGGACGGGGCATGGTTTGGCGCGCTGAGCGAGGCGGCGGTGGCGGCCCACGGGCGAGTTGCGATCTTCGGGGAGGGGAAGGGGGTAGACGCACGCCTGCTTACCCCCTCCGTCGCTTCGGCTTCGCCTCGCGCCACCTCCCCCGCAGGCGGGGGAGGCCTGATCCTTCATCCGCAAGCTCCCGACGGGTGCCAAGCTTTCAGAGCTCCCCCGCTCGCGGGGGAGCTGTCGGCGGCGGGCGTCAGCCCGACGACGACTGAGGGGGGCTTTGTTCGCGCCACCCTCCACGGCCGCCCACTTGACTTCCCCATCGCCCAGCGCGGCGCGCATTGGGGCAAGAACAGCCTCGCCGTGCTCCTGGCGCTCGAAGCCGCAGGCGCGCCGGTTGAGGCGGGTATCGCGGCGCTCGCAGCTTTCGCCCCGCTCGCCGGCCGAGGTGCGGAGACGCGCGTCCCGCTCCCACAGGGCGTCTTCACCCTGATCGACGAGAGCTACAACGCCAACCCGATCTCCATGCGCGCGGCGTTCGACACCCTGGGCCGCCGCGAGGGCCGAAAGGTCGCGGTCCTTACCGACATGCTGGAGCTGGGGCCGGACGCGCTGGAGCGCCATGCCGCCCTCGCGCCCGCCCTCGTGGCCGCGAAGGTGGACCAGGTGTTCGCCGCCGGGCCGCTCATGCGGACGCTCTACGAGGCGCTGCCCGCCGCCCTGCGCGGGGGCTGGGCCGACACCGCCGCCGATCTCGCGCCGCAGGTCACGGCGGCGGTTCGCGGCGGGGACGTGGTGATGGTGAAGGGCTCCAACGGGTCCAAGGCGTCGCTGGTCGTCAAGGCGCTGCGGGAGCTGGAGGCCTAGATGCTCTACCTCCTCCAGCAGCTGCTCGAGAACCAGCATATCCACGTGCCGGCGTTCAACCTGCTGCGCTACCTGACCTTTCGGTCCGGCGCGGCGATCTTCACCGGGCAGCTGATCGCGGTGGCGATGGGCAGCCGCTTCATCCGCTGGATGAAGACCAAGCAGGGCAAGGGCCAGCCCATCCGCACCGACGGCATCGAGCGCCACGTGCTGGAGAAGAAGGGCACGCCCACCATGGGCGGCTTCATGATCCTGGCCGGCGTGATCGGCTCGACGCTGATCTGGGCCGACCTGACCAACCTCTACGTCTGGGTCGTGCTGATGGTGACGGCGGGCTACGGCGCGCTAGGCTTCATGGACGACTACGCCAAGGTGACGAAGCAGACGACGGCGGGCCTGTCCGGTCGCCAGAAGCTCGTCGCGCAGTTCGGCCTGGCGCTGTTCGCCACCCTTCTGGTGGTGCTGTTTGGCGCGCGGAGCCCCGAGAGCGCCCACTTCGAGACCTCGCTGGCTTTCCCGGTGGTCAAGCAGGCGCTGCTCGATCTCGGCTGGTTCTACGTCGTCTTCGGCATGATCGTGATCGTCGGCGCGTCCAACGCGGTGAACCTGACCGACGGGCTGGACGGGCTGGCCATCGTGCCGGTGATGATCGCGAGCGCCGCGTTCGGCGTGATCAGCTACCTCGTGGGCAACTACATCTTCGCCCAGTACCTGCAGGTGCACTTCGTGCCGGGGGCGGGGGAGCTGTCGGTGCTGTGCGGCTCGCTCATCGGGGCGGGGATGGGCTTTCTCTGGTACAACGCGCCGCCGGCCAAGATCTTCATGGGCGATACCGGCTCACTGGCGTTGGGCGGCCTTCTGGGGACAGTGGCGGTCTGCACCAAGCACGAGGTGGTGCTGGCCATCGTCGGCGGCCTGTTCGTCGCCGAGGCGCTGAGCGTGATGATCCAGGTCGGCTACTACAAGCGCACCAAGAAGCGCATCTTCCTGATGGCGCCGATCCACCACCACTTCGAGAAGCTGGGCTGGGCGGAGTCCACGGTGGTGGTGCGGTTCTGGATCGTTTCCATCGTGCTGGCGCTGCTGGGGCTCGCCACCCTCAAGCTGCGATGATCCCCGCCCCATGATCCCGGTTCGCGCCTTCGAGGGCCGCGCCGTCGCGGTGTTCGGTCTCGCCCGCTCCGGGCTGACGGCGGCGCGCGCGCTCGTGGCCGGCGGCGCCAAGGTCGCGTGCTGGGACGAGGGCGAGAAGGGCCGCGCCGCCGCCTCCGCCGAAGGCCTGCCGCTGGTCGATCTCCGCGAAGCCGACTGGTCGACGTTCTCCGCGCTGGTGCTCTCGCCCGGCGTGCCGCTGACCCACCCCGTCCCGCACTGGACGGTGGAGCGGGCGCACGCGGCGGGCGTGCCGGTGATCGGCGACGTCGAGCTGTTCGCCCGCGCGCTCGCCGCCCAGCCCGAGTGGAAGCGGCCCAAGGTGGCGGCGATCACCGGCACCAACGGCAAGTCGACGACCACGGCCCTCCTCGGCCACATCTGCGCCAGCGCGGGCAAAGACGCGCGCGTGGGCGGCAACATCGGCGCGGGCGTCCTGGGTCTGGGCGAGATGCACGGCGGCGCCGTCTATGTGCTGGAGCTCTCCAGCTACCAGCTCGACCTGACCTCGACGCTGAAGCCGGACGTGGCGGTGCTGCTGAACCTCTCGCCCGACCACCTCGACCGGCACGGCGACATGGAGGGCTACGCCAACGCCAAGCGTCGCATCTTCCGCAACCAGGCGGAGGGAGACACCGCGGTGATCGGGGTGGACGACCCCTGGTGCCAGACCATCTGCACCGAGCTGGTCTCCGCCAACCGCCGCACCATCGCGCCCATCTCGGCGGGCAAGGCGCTGGGGCGCGGCGTCTATGCCCTGCAGGGCATGCTCTACGACGCGCTGGGCGGCCGGGCGGTCGAGATGGCCGACCTCTCCCGCGCCCGCTCCCTGCGCGGCCGCCACAACGCCCAGAACGCCTGCGCCGCCTACGCCGCCGCCATCGGCCTGGGTGTCGCGCCGCAGGACGCGGTGGACGCGCTGATGAGCTTCGGCGGCTTGGCGCACCGCATGCAGGAGGTCGACCGCATCGGCCATGTCGCCTTCGTCAACGACAGCAAGGCCACCAACGCCGACGCCGCCCGCCAGGCGATGTCGAGCTACCCGCGCTTCCGCTGGATCGCGGGGGGGCGGCCCAAGGCGGGCGGGATCGAGCCCTTGGCCGACCTCTTCGACCGGGTGGAGACCGCCTACCTGATCGGCGAGGCGGCCGACGACTTCGCCCGCACGCTGGAGGGGAGGGCGCCGGTGGTCCGCTCCGGCACGCTGGAGGCCGCCGTCGCCCAGGCGGCCCGCGACGCCGCCGCCAGCGGCCAGGACGAGGTGGTGCTGCTCTCGCCAGCCTGCGCCAGCTTCGACCAGTTCCCCGACTTCGAAGCCCGCGGCGACGCGTTCGTCGCCGCCGTCCGGGCGCTGCGGGAAGGCAAGGCCGCCGCGACCTCAGGCTAGCTCGCTATCCCAACCCGCTCATCCCGGCGAAGGCCGGGACCCAGGGCCGCCCGTGGTCGCGCGCTCTGCATCGAAGATGGCGAGTTCCGGCGTCCTCGCTCCCGGACCTGGGTCCCGGCCTTCGCCGGGATGAGCGGGAGGGGAAGGCGAGTGCTTGCTCCCCGCACGGGGCTAGGGCACGTCTCTCCCACATTTCGCGCCGCCTCAGGACGTCCGTGCCCAAGCTCTCCAGCCAGATCGACCCGGGCTCCGCCGCCTTCGCCGCTAACGCCGCGCACAACCGGGCGCTCGTGGACGACCTCTACGCCCGCACCGCGAAGGCCGCCCGCGGCGGCTCGGACGCGTCGCGCGAGCGTCACACCGCGCGCGGCAAGCTCCTGCCCCGCGACCGGGTGGACCGGCTGGTCGATCCCGGCTCGCCCTTCCTGGAGCTGAACCCGCTCGCCGCCCACGCCCTGCACGGCGGCGAGGCGCCGGGCGCGGGCGTCATCACCGGCGTCGGCCGCGTCTCGGGTCGCGAGGTGGTGATCGTCTGCAACGACCCGACCGTGAAGGGCGGCGCCTACTTCCCCGAGACGGTGAAGAAGCACCTGCGCGCGCAGGAAGTGGCGATGCAGAACCGCCTGCCGTGCGTCTACCTCGTGGACTCCGGCGGCGCGAACCTGCCGCACCAGGCCGAGGTCTTCCCCGACCGCGACCACTTCGGCCGCATCTTCTTCAACCAGGCGAACATGAGCGCCCAGGGGATCGCCCAGATCGCCTGCGTGATGGGGAGCTGCACCGCAGGGGGCGCCTACGTCCCTGCCATGAGCGACGAGACGGTGATCGTCCGCAACCAGGGCACGATCTTCTTAGGCGGCCCCCCGCTGGTGAAGGCGGCCACGGGCGAGGTGATCTCGGCCGAGGAGCTGGGCGGGGCGGAGACGCACGGGCGCAAGAGCGGGGTCGTTGACCACGTGGCGGAGAACGACGAGCACGCGCTCTCCATCGTCCGCTCTATCGTGGCGCGGCTCGGCCCCTCCGAGCGCGCGACGACCGGCGGCCGGTCCGCCGACCCACGCCCCCCCGCCTACGACCCCGCCGAACTTTACGGCGTGATCCCGCCAGACGTCCGCGCGCCCTACGACGTGCGCGAGGTCATCGCGCGCTTAGTGGACGGCTCGGAGTTCGACGAGTTCAAGGCGCTCTACGGCACGACGCTGGTCACGGGCTTCGCGGCGATCTGGGGCCAGCCGGTGGCGATCCTGGCCAACAACGGCATCCTGTTCAGCGAGAGCGCGCTGAAGGGCGCGCACTTCATCGAGCTGGCCTGCCAGCGAAAGATCCCGCTCGTGTTCCTGCAGAACATCTCGGGCTTCATGGTCGGCGGCAAGTACGAGGCCGGCGGCATCGCCAAGGACGGCGCCAAGCTCGTGACCGCCGTGGCCACCGCCAACGTGCCCAAGTTCACCGTCCTGATCGGCGGCAGCTTCGGCGCGGGAAACTACGGCATGTGCGGCCGCGCCTACTCGCCGCGCTTCCTGTGGAGCTGGCCCAACGCCCGCATCAGCGTCATGGGCGGCGAGCAGGCGGCCTCGGTGCTGGCCACCGTGCACCGCGACGCCGACCGCTGGACGCCGGAGGAGGCCGAAGCCTTCAAGGCCCCCATCCGCGAGAAGTACGAGACCGAGGGCGAGCCCTACTTCGCCACCGCGCGCCTGTGGGACGACGGGATCATCGACCCCGCCCAGACCCGCGACGTCCTGGGCCTCGCCATCTCGGCCTCGCTGAACGCGCCGATCCCCGAGCCGAGGTTCGGCGTCTTCCGGATGTGAGTCAGCCGCCGAAGCGCGCCTTCAGGTTGGCCACGCCGCCGCCCTGCTTCCACGTCACCGGGCTGATGATCACCTGGACGTTGTAGCGGCGCCGATAGCCGGAATCCTCCAGGAACAGGCCAAACCAGCTCTTGAAGGCGTCCTGGGTGCGGAAGGCGAACTCGCCGAAGTTGGCGTCGAAGTA
>JASLDZ010000131.1 GCA_030151985.1 Caulobacteraceae bacterium
GGCGCGCCCGATTTTGGCGGAGTCCTCCACCGCGGTGCGCACGCGGGTGGAGAACCAGCTCTCCACGCCCCGGTTGACCAGGAGGCCGAAGAACAGCGCCACGATGATCGCCGGGGCGACGGCGGCGATGGCGAACAGCGAGACGAACCGCCGGTGCAGCCGCACGCCCGCGTCGCCCGATCCCGCGCCGAACAGGCTCAGCACGCGCCGCCCGGCGACCGCCACCAGGGCTGAGATCAGGAACAGATCGGCGACCAGCAGCGCCACGATCGCGGCCGACGCTTCGCGCAGGTCGCGTCCGCCCGGCGCCGTCGCCGTCAGGAAGATCGCGCCCGCCACCACCAGCGCCGCCAGGCCGTAACCGACGGCGAAGAGGGTCCGCGCGGGGCCCACCAGGAACCGGAAGCGCCGTCCGCCCACCTCGCCGGACCCGGCCGGGATCGCCGCCAGGTTGGAGGTGGTCGCCGTCATCGCGCCGGAGTCTCGCAGGCGTGTGCTCGCAGCGCAACAGGTTCGTCGCAGGCCCGCCGCGCCGTCAGCCGCCGCGGCCGGGACGCGCGACCATGCCAAGATCGGTCAGGCGCTTGCGCAGCGTGTTCCGGTTCAGGCCCAGCGTCTCGGCGGCGCGGATCTGCGAGCCTCCGGCGGCCGCGAGGGCGGCGGCGAACAGGGGGCGTTCGAGCGCCGACACCATGCGGTCGTGCACGCCGGGGGCCGGGACGCCCTCGGCGAACGCCGCGGCGACGGCGCGCCCCAGGAGGTCGTCGGCGGGCGGCGCGTCGTCCACGGGCGCGGGTGCGGAGGCGAGCTCGGCCTCCACCTCCGCCAGGCCGATGGTGGCGGCCGCGGTCATGGCGGCCAGCCGCGCCACGGCGTTCTCGAGCTGGCGCACGTTGCCCGGCCACGGATGCGCCTTCAGGCGATCGAGCGCGGCCTCGCTCACGGTCTTGCCCGTACGCCGCCGCTCCAGGGTGGCGCGCACCAGTTCGGGCACGTCGTCGGGGCGCTCCCGGAGCGGCGGCATCTGCAGGCGCGCGACGTCGAGCCGGTCCACGAGATCGCGGCGGACGAGGCCCGAACGGGCGATGTCGGCCGAAGCCGTCGCGACGAGCCGGGGCGTCCCCACGCCGGGCGCCTCGGCCATCAGGTCCAGCACGGCCAGCAGCCGCGCCTGCGCCTCGCGGTCCAGATCCTCCACCCCCGCGACCAGCAGGCTGCCGCCGTGGGCGCGGGCCGCCGCTCCCTCGCGGCCGGGCGCGCCCAGCAGTTCGGAGTCCAGCGCGCTCGCCGACAGGCCGCCGAGGCGGGCGACCACGAACGGCCGGTCGCGCCGGGGGCCCAGCTGGTGCAGCGCCCGCGCCGCCAGCGCCTTGCCCGAACCCGGCTCTCCGGTGACGAGCACGGGCAGGTCCGTCGAGACCAGCCGCGCCAGCGTGCGGTAGACCTGCTGCATGGCGGTCGAGCGGCCGAGCAGCGGCGACCCTTCCGCTCGCACCGCGGGCGTCGTCGCGGGCCGCTTGCGGGGGGCGAGCGCGCGACGCGCGGCGGCGACCAGGTCGTCGAGGTCGAACGGCTTGGGCAGGTACTCGAAGGCGCCCCGCTCGGCGGCGTTCACCGCCGTCAAAAGCGTGTTCTGGGCGCTCATCACGATGATCGGCAGATCGGGGCGCGCCTTGCGGATCTTGGGGAGCACGTCGAACACGTTGTCGTCGGGCATCAGCACGTCGGTGACGATCAGGTCGCCGTCGCCGTCGGCGGCCCACTTCAGGAGCGTGGACGCCGCCCCCGTGGCCCGCACCTCGAAGCCGGCGCGCACCAGCGCATGGCTGAGCACCAGGCGGATGGAGCTGTCGTCGTCCGCGATCAGGACCTTGCCGGGGCTGGTGGGGCCGGAGCTCATGGGGACGCCTTGGGCAGGAGGATGCGGAACACGGTGCGCCCGTTCTCTCGCCGGTGATCGAGGGAGCCGCCGTGGTCGGCGACCAGCTTGGCGGCGAGCGCCAAGCCCAGGCCTTCGCCGCGCGGCTTGGTGGTGACGAAGGCGTCGAACAGCCGCTCGCGGACCGTCGGGTCCACGCCCGGCCCGTCGTCCTCGATCCGCACCTCGATGGGAGCGGAGCGCCAGCCGATCGCGCGACGCACGTGGCCGCCGTGGCGATAGGCGGTGGCCAGCACCACCTCGCCCTCGCGCTCGCCGCCGGGCCCCGCCGCCGCCTCGGCCGCGTTCTTCACGAGGTTGAGCAGCACCTGCACGATCTGGTCCTCGTCGCCCTCCACCTCGGGCAGGGAGGGGTCGTAGCGCTCGCGAAAGCGCACGCGGGGGGCCGAGCCCGACTGCGCGAGCCGCCGCACGCGGTCCAGCGCGGCGTGGATGTTCACCGGCCGTCGGGCGGGCGAGCGGTCGTCCGACAGCGCCTCGACCCGGTCCACGAGGCGAACGATGCGGTCGGCCTCCTCCACGATCAGCCGCGCCAGTTCGGCGCCCTGCCCCCGCCCCTCGGCCTCGATGAGCTGCGCCGCGCCTCGGATGCCGGCGAGCGGGTTCTTGATCTCGTGCGCGAGGGTCCGGCCCAGCCCGGCGGCGGCGGTGAGCCCTCCGGCGCGCGGGTCGTCGCCCTCGTCCTCCCCACCCCGGAGCGCGACCAGCACCCCCTCGGCCCCGAGCGGCGTCGCGATCGCCTCCATCTCGATCGCCGCCCCCGCGCCGTTGACCACTTCGAGCGCCACCTCCCGCACCGACGCGCCTGACTGCGACGCGCGGGCGGCCAGGGCGGCCATGGCCCCGCAGCCGTCGGTGTCGGCCAGCGCCCGGCCGCGCCGGCCGAGGTCGGAGCCGAACAGCATGCGCGCCGCCTCGTTCATCGCCGCCACCTCGCCGCCCGACCCGACGAGCAGCGCCGGCCAGGGCGCGGCGTCGAAGGCGCGGGCGCGGAGCGCGTTGCTGGAGCCGTTGGGGGCGGGGCCGTGCATGGCGCCTCGATCATGGGCGCCCCGGGCCTTGCGTCCAGCCCCGCGGCGCGGACGCGGCGGACTGGACAGAGGAGACGCTCCGCACCAAGAACACGGCCCATGAGATTTTCAGCCGTCATCGTCGCGGCCGGGGCCGGGCGACGGGTCGGCGGCGACATTCCCAAGCAGTGGCGCCTGCTTGCTGGGCGCCCGCTCGCCCGCTGGTCTCTCGACGCCCTCCTGGCGGCCGGCGCGGAGGAGGTCGTGGTCGTGGTCGGCGCCGAAGACGCCCCGCGCGCCGAGCACGCCTTCGCCGGCGCGAACGGCGGCTGGCGGCTCGCGACGGGCGGCGCGGAGCGGATCGACTCGGTGCGCGCCGGTTTGGCCGCTCTGACCGCGGACCACGACGCCGTGCTGATCCACGACGCCGCCCGCCCCTTCGTCACCCCCGCCCACGTGGAGGCCTTGCTGGCGGCGCTGGCGACGGCCGACGGCGCCCTCCCCGCGCTCCCGGCCAGCGACACGCTGAAGCGCGCCGACGCCTCTGGCCTCATCGCGGCCACGGAGCCGCGCGAAGGGCTGTGGCGCGCGCAGACCCCCCAGGCCTTCCGCCGCCAGGCGATCGCCGACGCCTACGTCCGCTGGCCCCAAGGTCTCGAGGGGGGCGGCGCGCCGCCGACCGACGACGCGGCGGTGCTGGAGGCGGCGGGCGGGCGCGTGGTGGTGATCCCGGGCGATCCCCGCCTGATGAAGGTGACGCAAGCGGAGGACTTCCCCATGGCCGAGACGATGGCCGCCCAGGTCGCGGAGGGCTCCGGCGGCACCCGCATCGCCCGCGTCGGCCAGGGCCTCGACGCCCACGCCTTCACCGAGGGCGACGGCGTGTGGTTGTGCGGGATCAAGGTCGCGCACGACCGGGCGCTGCTCGGCCACTCCGACGCCGACGCCGGGCTCCACGCCATCACCGACGCGCTCCTGGGCGCGGTGGGCGAGGGCGACATCGGCGACCACTTCCCGCCCACCGACCCGCAGTGGAAGGGCGCGGCCAGCGACCAGTTCCTGGTCCACGCGCTGAAGCTGGCGCAGGCGAAGGGCGCGCGCCTGCTGAACGTCGACGTGACGCTCGTGTGCGAGCGGCCCAAGATCAAGCCGCACCGCGCCGCCATGCGCGCCCGCGTCGCGCAGATCCTCTCGCTGCCCGAGGACCGCGTGAACGTGAAGGCGACCACCATGGAGCGGATGGGCTTCACCGGGCGCGAGGAGGGCGTCGTCGCCAGCGCGGTGGTCTGCGTGGACAGCCCCGCATGAGCCTCTTCCCACCTGAGATCGAAGCCCTGGCGGCGCAGGTGCTGGACGGCGCCCGCGCCCGCGACTGGCGGATCGCCACCGCCGAGAGCTGCACGGGCGGCCTCGTCGCCGCCGCCCTGACCGAGATCCCCGGCTCGTCGGACGTCGTCGACCGGGGCTTCGTCTCCTACTCCAACCCCGCCAAGCAGAAGCTGTTCGGCGTGCCGGCGCACATCCTGGCCAACCGGGGCGCGGTGTCGGAGCCCGTGGCGCGGGCGATGGCCGAGGGCGCGCTCGCCGCCTCCAACGCGCAGCTCGCGGTGTCGATCACCGGCGTGGCGGGGCCGGGGGGCGGCACGGCGGCCAAGCCCGTGGGGCTGGTGTTCTTCGCCACGGCGGCGGAGAGCGTGGTGCGCCACCACGAGGCGCGGTTCGGCGACCTCGGCCGCACCGGCGTGAGGCTGGCCGCGACGCGCACCGCGCTGGAGCTCCTGCTGGAGCGGCTGGGATGAGCGCCTCGGGCGGCGACCCCGACCTCGCCTGGTCGGCCGTCGACCGCTTCGTCTGCGAGGCGCTGCACGTCCAGGACACGACGCTCACGGAGGCGGCGGAGGCGGCCCGCGCGGCCGGCCTGCCCGACATCGCCGTATCGCCCGCGCAGGGCCGGCTCCTGAACCTCTTGGTGCGGATGAGCGGCGCGCGGCGCGTGCTGGAGGTCGGCACGCTCGGCGGGATCAGCGCCATCCACCTCGCCCGCGCGCTGCCGCCCGACGGCCGCCTCGTCACCCTCGAGCTCGACCCGCACCATGCGGCGGCGGCGCGGGACGCGATCGCCCGCGCCGGGCTGGACGACCGGGTCGAGGTCCGCGTCGGGCGCGCCGCCGACAGCCTGGAGGCCCTGGCGGAGGACGCCGTCGCCCCGTTCGACCTCGCCTTCATCGACGCCGACAAGGCGTCCTACCCCCGCTACCTGGAGCTCGTCGTGCCGCTGATGCGCAGCGGCGGCGTGGTCGTGGCCGACAACGTCGTGCGGCGCGGCCGCATCCTGCGCCCCGCCGGCGACCCGAACGCGCAGGGCGCGCGCGACGTCATCGAGGCGGTGGGCCGCCACCCCCGCCTCCACGCCACCGTCGTGCAGACGGTGGGGGAGAAGGGGTGGGACGGCCTCCTGATCGCGGTGGTCGACTGAGGCTCAGCCGAAGCTCGCGGCGCGCTGGCCGACGAGGGTGACCTCCACCCGGCGGTTGAGCTGGCGCCCCGCCGCGTCGCCGTTGCTGGCCACGGGCGAGCTCTCGCCGTGCCCGGCGAGCTGCAGCCGGCCGGCGTCGACCCCCATCTCCGCCAGCGCATGGCCGACGGAGCGGGCCCGGTCCCGCGAGAGCGTCAGGTTCGAGGCGGCCGTGCCGACCGAGTCGGTAAAGCCGTCGATGCGCACCTGCACCCGCGGGTTGGCGCGCAGGTAGCGGGCGAGCGGCATGAGCTTGTCCTGCGCGCCGGGGCGGAGCACCGCGCTGCCGGTCTCGAACAGCACGTCCTGCAGGTTGAACACCGCGCCGTAGCGGTTCTGGCGGAAGTGGTAGTCGCGCATGGCGCCGCGGTCCCAGCCGGGCTGGGCGGCGGGGGGCGGAGGCGGCGGCGGCGCGATGCGCTCGCGGTCGAAGCGGTCCCAGTCGAAGCGGGCGCGCTCCGCGCCCACGCCGCGCAGGAAGGCGCGGTTGGCGGCGTCGGCCTCGGGCGGGCTGATGAAGCCGTTGTGGTCGGAGTCGAAGTTGCGCAGCACGAAGATGTGGCCGCGGCGGGTGTCGCGCAGCTCGGGGACCAGGAGGTCCACGCCGCGCCCGCGCAGCTCGTACGACGCCGGGTCGCCGGGCGGCCCCGCGCCCCAGTCCCAGCGCCCGCGGTCCTGCGCCAGGGCGGGCGCGGCGACCGAGCCGGCGGCGACGAGCGCCGCGAGCGCGGCTCCGAACAGGGGACGGACAGGCATGGCGGACTCCCTCGGGATGATGAGACCGCCAGCATCGGCGCGCGGCGTTGAACCCGCTCTGAGGGAGCCTGTCAGGCGGCGTTCATCGGCGGCGCGCCGCCTGCGCCTGTGGCGGGACCGTACAGGCTGGCGGCCCGGCCCTCGAAGCAGGCGATCAGCTTGCCCACGGCGCGGTCGAAGTTGGCCGCCAGCAGCACGTCGAGCACCCGGGTCTTGAAGGCGAAGTCGATGTCGAACACCACGCGCGCGCCGGAGGGGTGGTCCACGAACGCCCAGCGGTTGGCGAGCCGGCGGAAGGGACCCCGCACCAGGCCCACGTCGATCACCCGCGCGCCCGCGTCGCGGCGCACGGTGGTGGTGAACCGCTCGGTCAGGAACGAGAAGCCGACGCCGGCCTCCGCCTCCAGCACCTCCACGCCCTCGCCCGCCGCCGCGGGCGCGGTCGCGCGCATGGAGGTGATCCAGGGCACGAACTCCGGATAGCGCGCCACGTCGCCGACGAGCGTGAACAGCTGGTCCGGCGTGTAGGGCAGCACGCGCTCGACGTGATGGCGCGGCATCAGGCGCGCGGCCTCACAGCGTGACCTCGAACCGCAGGCCGTCGAAGGCCGGCTCCACTCCCGGCGGCAGCCGCGCGCTGAGCTCCGCAAAATCGAGGTCGATGTGCATGTTGGTGAGGATGGCGCGGCGGGGCTTGAGCGCGGTGATCCACTCCAGCGTCAGCGCCAGGTGCGCATGCGTCGGGTGGGGACGGTCGCGGAGGGCGTCCACGACCAGCACCTCGACACCGGCGAGCGCGGCGAGCGCCGCCTCCGGCATTCGCACCACGTCGGGCGCGTAGCCGACCGGGCCGAAGCGGAAGCCGGCGCAGCTCACGAGCCCATGGTCCACCTCGAAGCTCTCCACCGGGACCGCGCCCGACGGCCCGTCCACCGCCCAGCGTTCGCCGTGCGCCGGCAGGGGGTGGAGGTCGCAGATGGCGGGATAGCCGCCCTGACTCTCGAAGATGTAGTCGAACCGCCGCTGCAGCGTCCGCCGGGTGTCGGCGTCGGCGTAGAGGGGGATGCGCCGGCGGTGACGGATGAAGAAGGCGCGCAGGTCGTCGACCCCGTGCACCTGGTCCGCGTGGTCATGCGTGAGCAGCGCCGCGTCGATCCGCGTCGCGCCCGCCGCCGCCGTCTGCAGCCGCAGGTCGGGCGAGGTGTCGACCAGCACCGTCGTGGCCTCCGCCTCGGCCTTGCGCCGCACGAGCAGGCTGCAGCGCGACCGCCGGTTGCGCGGGTCGGACGGGTCGCACGCGCCCCAGTCCCCGTCCGCCCGCGGCACGCCGCCGGAAGAGCCGCAGCCCAGGACGATGACCTCCAGCGCGCCGCTCACGCCGCCCGCTCCGCCTGCCTGCGCGGGATGGCGTCGAACAGGTCGAAGAAGGCGGCCTCGGTCCGCGCCTCCGCCTCCCCCAGGCTCCAGCCGCGCAGCTCCGCCACCTTCGCCAGCACGTGCGGCAGGAAGGCGGGCTCGTTGCGCCGCCCGCGGTGCGGAACGGGGGCGAGATAGGGGCAGTCGGTCTCGACGATGATCCGGTCGGCCGGCATCTCGCGCACGAGCGCCCGCACGTCCTCCGCCGCCTTGAAGGTCGCGATACCGGAGACGGAGAACCACGCCCCGCCCTCCGCCGCCGTGCGCAGCAGCTCCGGCCCGCTGGTGTAGCAGTGCATCAGGACCTTCAGCGGCCCTCGCGCCCAGGCCTCGCGCAGCATCGCCGCCATGTCGTCGTCCGCCTCGCGGGTGTGGACGACGAGCGGCAGCCCCGTCAGCCGCGCCGCCTCGACGTGCGCCTGGAACACCGTGCGCTGCACGTCGCGCGGGCTGTGGTCGTAGTGGAAGTCGAGCCCGCACTCCCCGATCCCGACCACCCGGGGGTGGTCCGCCAGCTCCGCCAGTCGCGCGGGCGTCAGGTCCGCGAAGTCGCGCGCCTCATGCGGATGCACGCCGACGGTGGCCCAGACGTCGGGATGCGCCTCGGCGATCGCGCGGACGGCGGGGGCGTGGTCCAGCCGGTCGCAGATGGTCAGCATCAGCCCGACGCCGGCCTCGCGGGCGCGGGCGATCACCGCCTCGCGGTCGTCGGCGAAGGCGGGCGCGTGCAGGTTGACGTGGCTGTCGATCAGCATGGACGCTCAGGCCGCCAAAGGTCCGGGCAGCGGGCGGGTTCGGGCGGCGGCGGCGAGGTCCTGCATCAGCGTGTAGAAGGCGTCGGCGCGGTCCAGGTTCAAGGCCTCCCCCTCCCCGGCGGCGCGGCTCACCCGCTCCCACGCCTGCGCCCAGCGGTCGAGCCCGGTCGTGTCGCCCTGCGCCGCCGCCGCGGCCGAGCGGTCGCGCACCGCCCGCGCCAGGTCGTCGAGCAGGGCGGAGAACCGCTCCGCCCCCGGCGCGCCGCGGAAGCCCTCCGCGAGCTTGAGGAGCGCGGCGGGATCGCCGTTGGGCAGGGAGTCGAGCAGCGCCTCGGCCTCGCCCCCGCGCCCGCCTTCCCCCGCCAGCGCCTTGCCCGGCGAGCCCCGCGCCTCCGCCGCCCGCCGCGCCGCCTCGACCGGCGGGACGCCTCGCGCTTGGAGCCAGTCGGTCAGCGCCTCCTGCGCCCATGGCCGGAACGTCAGCCGCCGGCAGCGGGAGCGGATGGTCGGCAGGAGACGCCCGGGCGCATGGCTGACCAGCAGCAGAACGCCCCGCGCCGGCGGCTCCTCCAGCGTCTTCAGCACCGCGTTGGCGGAATTGACGTTCAGGTCGTCGGCCGCGTCGATCAGCGCTACGCGATGAGGGGCCATCGCCGGCGCCTTGGAGAAGAACTCCGGCAGCTGGCGCACCTCGTCCACGGGGATGTTGCGGCGCGGCTTGCCGTCCTCGACCTCGCGCTGCAGCACCAGGAGGTCGGGATGCGAGCGGGCCGCGACCAGCCGGTTGACCGGGTCGGCGGGGCTGGAGCCCAGGACCCCGAACGCAACGTCGGCTCGGGCGCCCAGCAGCCGCCGCGCCGCGCGGAAGGCGAACCCCGCCTTGCCCAGCCCCTGCGGCCCGGCCAGCAGCCAGGCGTGGTGCAGCCGCCCGGAGCCGAGCGCGGCCTCGAAGTCGGCGGCCGGACCGTCCAGCCCGTCGAGCGGGTCGTAGCGG
>JASLDZ010000145.1 GCA_030151985.1 Caulobacteraceae bacterium
CGGCGCGCTCACCGCGATCGGCCATCACACCCGCACGACCTCCAGCACCTTCGACGACTTCTTCGAGCCCGCCTCGGACGTCTCGCACACCCTCTACGCGGCGCCCGCGATCCGCACCTCCTACGAGGGCGTGCGGCTGGACACGGGCACGCCGCTGTTCATGCGCGCGCCGGGGGAGGCCACGGGCAGCGTCGCGCTGGAAAGCGCGATCGACGAGATGGCGCTGGCCTGCGGCATGGACCCGCTCGACTTCCGGCTGAAGAACTACGCAGAGGTGGAGCCGATCTCCGGTAAGCCCTTCTCCTCCAAGGCGCTGCGCGAGTGCTACGCCCAGGGGGCGGAGCGGTTCGGCTGGGCGGGCCGTCCCCACGCGCCGTGCCAGATGCGCGATGAGGACGGGCTCCTCGTCGGCTGGGGCGTCGGCACCGCCACCTTCCCGGCGCTGATGTTCCAGGCGCAGGCGCGGGCTGTGATCCGGCGCGACGGCACGGGCTTGGTGGAGACCGGCGCGCAGGACATGGGGCAGGGGGCGTGGACCGCCTTCGCCCAGATCGCCGCCGACAGCCTGGGGCTGGACCTCGACCGGGTGGAGTTCCGCGCCGGGACCTCCGACCTGCCGGACGCGGGGATCGCGGGCGGATCGGCGCACACCGCCACCGCGGGCATGGCGATCCACAACGCGGGCGGCGACGTGGTCGCGCAGCTGGCGGACCTCGCCACGCGCGACGAGGCCTCGCCGCTGTTCGGCGCGGGCAACGCCGGGGTGATCGCCCGCGAGGGGCGCCTCCACCGCCGCGACGACGAGGGCCGCAGCGAGGCCTACGGCGACATCCTCGCGCGCGCCGGCCTGGCGCAGGTGGAGGGGAAGGGCGCCTCGGCGTCCGACCCGTCCGCCCAGTCGGCCTATGCGATGCACGCGCACGGCGCGGTGTTCGCGGAGGTGAAGGTCGATCCCGAGCTCGGCCAGGTGCGGGCGACCCGGCTGGTCGGGGCGTTCGCCGCGGGCCGGGTGATCAATCCCAGAATGGTGCGCAGCCAGTACTACGGCGGGATGGTCTGGGGCGTGTCCTTCGCCCTGCACGAGCGCACCGCCGTCGACTTGCGGACGGGCCGCCCCATGAACGCCGACCTGGCCGACTACCACGTGCCGGTCAACGCGGACGTTCCCTCGCTGGAGGCGATCCTGGTGCACGAGGACGATCCCCACGTGAACGCGTTGGGCGTCAAGGGCGTGGGCGAGATCGGCATCACCGGCACCGCCGGCGCGGTCGCCAACGCCGTGTGGCACGCCACGGGCGTGCGCGTGCGGAAGTTCCCGATCACCCCGGACGCGCTGCTCGTCTAGACGGGAGCGACGGCGCGCCTCAGAACTGCCCGTGCAGCCTTAGCGCCAGGACGTCGACCGGACCCCGGTCCGGATCGTAGCCCGGGTTGACGACGTGCTGGTAGTCCAGCGCCACGTGCAGCCCCTTGGCCAAGCCCACGTCGTAGTAGCCCTCCAGGATCCGCTCGGAGTCGGGGTGGGGCAGGCGGCCGTCGCCGATCAGGATGCCGAGGCCGCCGGCGGCGAGATAGCGCTGCCTCGCGGTCGACGCCTCGTTCAGCACGCCGGCCAGGCCGATGGTGTCGGACGCGCGCCCCCAGCGCTTGCCCGCCAGCGACAGCCCGCCCGAGACGGTGCGGTCGATGTCGGTGAAGTCGAACGACTCCCGGCTCCCGTCGGCGAAGCCGAGCCGGGCGAAGGCGCCCAGGTCGTCGCTCAGCGCCTGCTCCAGGTTGACGCTCACGCCGCCCCGCCCGGCGTAGCGTCGCACCGCGGCGGTGTCCGGCGTGCCTCCCGTGGAGGCGGCCAGCGCCACGGCGTCGTCGAACCGCCCCTCCCGGGCGCGGGTGAGGAACCCCGTCAGCTTCAGCTTGCCGGCGCGTCCCCATAGGGCGTGACGCTCCTCGATCTCGCCCTCCAGCTGGAACTGCTTGAAGCGGGTGTCGATGTTCTCGCTGTTGGGCACGTTGGAGGTCAGGAACGCGCCCCCTCGCAGCGTCCAGCGTCCCTGGTACCACTCCACCGCCGCGCCCGCCGTGTAGCCCCAGGAGTCGGCGGCGTAGTCGAAGGTGCCGGCGTCGATCAGCGACCAGTTCAGGAAGTCGCCGCGCGGATCGTGAGCCAATCCGTTGGTGTCGAAGATGTCGCCGACCGAGACCTTGCCCGCCGTGACGACGATGCGGTTCACGCTGCGCGAGCCCGCCAGCTGGTTCAGGTCGGCGTCCACGGCCTCGGTCTTGCCCGCCAGGTCGATGGTCTGGCGGATGAAGATGCGCTGCAGCCGCAGATAGGGCTCGGCCGACCCCACCTTGTAGGCCTCGCCGCTGACGAACCCCGCCACCCCCAGCGTGTCGCTGAGGCCGAAGCCCTGGTCCACCTCGGGGTTCACCCAGACCTCCGCGCCCTTCCACAGGCGCGCGCCGATGTAGAGGGTGAGGTCCCAGGTCTCGCGGGCGTTGGCCTTCGGGCCCAGGCTGTTGGGGCCTCGGAAGGGGGAGTCGAAGCTGTCCTGCCCCTGGTAGACGAAGGTCGTCTGGGCGTGGACGGCGAACGCCTGCGGGGCGGAGGGGGTGGCCGCGTCGGTTGGCTGCGTCTGCGGGGTCGCGCCCGAGCCCGCGGCCTGCGCCCAGGCGGCCGACGAGGGCGCCGCCGCGGCGAGGCCCAGCGCGAACGCTCCCGTCCCGATCGCCTTCAGCGCCATCCGCGAGCCCCCGCCGTGATCGACGTCCGCTTTTCGCCGCGCTTCGTGACGCTGTCACCCTCGCCGACGGTCGGCCGCGTGAGGGTTCCCTCGCTCCGCGCGTCAGCCGCCGCCCTCGGCGATGTCCTGCATGCGTTGCAGCACGTCCAGGCCCTGCATATTCAGGTAGTGCAGGATGTCGATGAAGATCCAGTTCTCCGCGAGCTTGCCGTCCTGCGCGCGGTACATGTCGACCACGCGCATGTCGGCGGGCGGCCCGCCGCCGGTCATGCCCATGTAGCCGCCGGCGTTGTGCAGGGTCAGGTTCGCCCAGCCGAAGAAGCCGCCGAAGCTCCCTTCCGCCAGCTTGGCGATGTGGC
>JASLDZ010000175.1 GCA_030151985.1 Caulobacteraceae bacterium
CAGCGCCTCGACGCCGGTCATCTGGTCGCCCTCGAACTGGGGCTGGTAGACGACGCCGATGTCGCCGGCTTCCAGCGCCGCGCGCAGGTCGGCCTCCAGGCCGCGCCGGTTGCGCACCGCCTGGTCCATCTCGGTCTCGAAAAAGCAGAAGCCGTTCCGACCGTTCTCCTTCACCCGGTAGAGGGCGAGGTCCGCCTCGCGCAGGAGGTCGCGCTCTCCCCGTGCGCCGCCCGCGTAGAGGCTCACCCCGACCGAGCCGGCGGTGTGCACCTGGGCTCCTGGCAGCCGCACCGGCTCGGCCAAGGCGCGAAGGATGCGCTGGGCCACGGCGGCCGCGTCCTGCGCGCCGCAGCTGGGCGCCAGCACCACGAACTCGTCCCCGCCCAGCCGCGCGCAGACGTCGCCGCCGCGGCAGGCGCGCTTCAGCCGCTCGGCCACCTCGCGCAGCAGGGCGTCGCCGGCCGCGTGGCCATAGGTGTCGTTGACGAACTTGAAGCGGTCCAGGTCGATCAGGAGCAGCGCCACGTCCTCGCCCGAGCGGTCCGCCTGGGCCACCGCCTGATCGAGGTGCAGCATCAGCTGGCGGCGGTTCACCAGGCCGGTGAGCTGGTCGTTGAACGCGAGCCGGCGCACGGCCTCCGCCTCCTGCGCCAGCTTCAGGCGCGTGCGCCGCAGTGTCCGCTCGCGGCCGTGGTTCAGGACGGCGGCGTTCAGCGCGAAGACGCTGTAGAGGACGCTGGTCGCGCCGAGCATCGCCCCCACGGCGGCGCCGCTCCGCTCTCCTGCCGCCACAGCCGCGGCGGCGAACAGGCTCAGGCCCGGCACGGCGGTGACCACGGCGTAGGCGGGAGCGCGGAACGACACGGCCGAGGCGTAGAGCACCGTCCCCGCGCACCACAGCACGCCGGCGACGAAGAAGCGTCCTTCGCCGCCGAACATCATCAGCGCCGGCCCCGACTCCCAGGCCACCCCCACCAGGAAGGCGCGCACTAGAAAGCCCCAGCGCGGGCCCCGGCGCAGCCGCCGGTCGGCGATCCGCGCCTTGATCGCGCGGTCCGCCTCGATCTCGAGCGCGAGCACGGCCATGAGCCAGACGCCGGCCACCCAGGACGCGACGAACGCCAGCATCGCCGCCAGGGCGATCGCCAAGCCGATCCGCATCCTGAACGTGGAGACGCTGTCGGACATCGCGAGATCCAGCGCGGGATCGACGAGGTGGCGAAGCAGGCGGCGGGACAGCATCCCCGCATCATAGGAGAGGCGAGCTTAACGCCGGGTCAGCGCGGCGCGAGCATGCCCTCCACCTCCAAGATCCGGCCGTCGTTCGGCTGCGGCGCCACGCCCAGCAGGCGCGCCATCAGCGGATAGACGTCCACGTTGTCGAAGGCCGGCTGCACGTAGCCGCGCCGGAACGCCGGCCCGTGCGCGACGAACAGGGCGTCCATCAGCGGAGACGCCGGGTCGTAGCCGTGTTCGCCCGCCAGCACGCGGTGGTCGCCCGCCCGCGACAGCAGCAGCCAGCCGGGCTCCGCGATGCAGACCACCTCGGGCACGCGGGCGTTCGCGCCGTAGTGCAGCCGCGCCGGCAGGTCGCGCTTGCGCCGGCAGACGGCGTGGCCCGGTCGCCAGGCGAGCAGCCGGTCCAGCGCCGCCTCCCCGCCTTCAGGGTCGGGATCGATCCCGGCCACGGCGCCGACGGTGACGACCTTCAGCGGGCCCGCGTTCGCGTCCTCGAGGTACGCCGCCCGGTCCGCCGTCGTGGGAGCCATGCCATGGTCGGCGACGACGACCAGGTTGGCGCTCTCGGCCAGCCCCAGCCGCTTCAGCCCGGCCACGAGGCGCGCCAGGGCGGCGTCGGTTTGGGCGAGCGCGGCGTTCGTCTCGGCCGAGTCGGGGCCGTGCGTGTGCCCCTCGTGGTCGACGGCGTCGAAGTAGAGGGTCAGGAACTCCGGCCGCTTGTCCGCGGGCAGGCTCAGCCAATCGAGCAGGATGTCCACCCGCTGGTCGGGGGTGATCGCCGCGTCGAAGTGCATCCATTGGTCGGGGCGGACGCCCTGGATCGCGGCCTCCGATCCCGGCCAGAACAGCGTGCCGGTGCGCAAGCCCGCGCGCTTGGCCGTCACCCAGATCGGCGTCGCCTCGTTCCACCAGCGGGCGTCGCTGACCGCGTCATAGGTCCCCAACGTGAAGCGGTGGTCCGGCTGGAGGCGCGGGTCATCCATAATGTTGTTGACGATGCCGTGGTGGTCGGGGCGCAGGCCGGTGACGAGGGTGTAGTGGTTGGGGAAGGTCAGCGACGGGAAGGACGGGTGCATCGCCTCCGCGCGCACCCCGTCGTCGGCCAGCGCCTGCAGCGTGGGGGTGAGGCCGCGCTTCAGGTAGTCGGCGCGGAAGCCGTCGATGGAGATGAGGATCAGCGGCGGCTTGGAGGGACGCGGCGGCGGAGTGGCCGCGGGCGCCTGGGCGGCGGCGGGGAGCGCGCAGGCCAGCGCGACGACGAGGGCGGCGAGAAAGCGCATCAAGACTCCGGACAAGCAGAACCCCCGGAACCTGTGCGGCGCCGGGGGCTCAAAGGCTAGCGCAGGGACGTGACGCTCACTCCGCGTCGTCGTACTCGCCGCCACTGTAGACGGGGCCGGAATCCTTGCCCTTCTCGTTCACGTCGCGGTCGACGAACTCGATCACGGCCATCGGAGCGTTGTCGCCGTGGCGGTAGCCGGCCTTAAGAACGCGGATGTAGCCGCCCTGGCGCTCGGCGTAGCGGGGGCCCAGCGTCTCGAACAGCTTGCCGACCTGCTCGATGTCGCGGACCTGGCTGATCGCTTGGCGCCGCGCGTGCAGGTCGCCGCGCTTGGCGAGCGTGACCAGCTTCTCGACCACGGGGCGGAGCTCCTTGGCCTTGGGGAGCGTGGTGGTGATCTGCTCGTGCTTGATCAGGGACGCGGCCATGTTCGCGAACATGGCGTGGCGGTGGGCCGTGGTCCGACCGAGCTTCCTGTGGGCGACGCCGTGGCGCATGGGGGTCTCTCCTCAGAGAAGGCGCGTATCCTGTGCGCCGAGCTTCACCAGGCCCCTCCGCCGCCGGCGGGGTTCAACACGAAGCGCCGGAGCCCTCCACCGCAGTGCGGCTTCGACGGGCTCGCCGGGGATAATCCCCGGAGCGGCGGCGCTATATCCTGATCTCCCCCATCGCAGATGGGGGAGGGCCGGCGAAGCCGGGAGGGGGCCGCTCGCGAAGCGAGCGGAACGTGTCACGCTCCCAGCGTCCGGGATGCGTGTTCCGCGCTATCGCGCGGCCCCTCCGGCCCTCCGGGCCACCTCCCCATGCGCCGCATGGGGAGGATCTCAAAACTCAGATCTGGTCCTCGAACTTCTTGGCCAGGTCGTCGATGTTCTCGGGCGGCCAGTTCGGCACGTCCATGCCGAGGTGCAGGCCCATGGCCGTCAGCACCTCCTTGATCTCGTTCAGCGACTTGCGGCCGAAGTTCGGGGTCCGCAGCATCTCGCCCTCGGTCTTCTGGATCAGGTCGCCGATGTAGACGATGTTGTCGTTCTTCAGGCAGTTGGCCGAGCGGACGCTGAGCTCCAGCTCGTCGACCTTCTTGAGCAGCGCCGGGTTGAAGGGCAGCTCGGGCTTGGCCTCGTCGGCGACGCGCTGGCGCGGCTCCTCGAAGGTGATGAAGATGTTGAGCTGGTCCTGCAGGATGCGCGAGGCGTAGGCCACCGCGTCCACCGGCGTGACCGCGCCGTTGGTCTCGATCTCGAGGATCAGCTTGTCGTAGTCCAGCGACTGGCCCTGGCGGGTGGGCTCGACACGGTAGGCGACGCGCTTCACGGGCGAGAACAGGGCGTCCACCGCGATCAGGCCGATCGGCGCGTCCTCAGGCCGCGAGCGCTCGGAGGGCACGTAGCCCTTGCCGGTGTTGACGGTGAACTCCATCCGCACCGAGGCGCCGTCGTCCAGCGTGCAGATGACGTGGTTCTTGTCGAGGATCTCGATGTCCGAGGGGGCCTCGATCTGGCCGGCGGTGACGACGCCGGGGCCGGTCGCCTTCAGCGTCATGCGCTTGGGGCCCTCGGCGTGCATGCGCAGCGCCATCGCCTTGATGTTCAGCACGACGTCCACGACGTCCTCGCGCACGCCCTCGAGCGAGGAGAACTCGTGCACCACGCCGTCGATCTGCACGGCGGTGACGGCCGCGCCCTGCAGCGAGGAGAGCAGCACGCGGCGCAGCGCGTTGCCGAGGGTGACGCCGAAGCCGCGCTCCAGCGGCTCGGCGATCATGCGGGCCTTGCGCTGCCCGTCGCCGCCCGCCTCGATCTGCGGCTTCTCGGGACGGATCAGCTCTTGCCAGTTGCGTTCGATCACGGGGGTCTCTCAGAACAGGGGCGAGGCGCCCGCGATGACGGGCGCCTCAAGCCGGGCGGCGGGCGGAGAAGAAGGGCCGGGGCGCGTCAGACGCGGCGGCGCTTCGGCGGCCGGCACCCGTTATGTGGGATCGGAGTCACGTCTCGGATAGTGGTGACGATCAGACCCGCCGCCTGCAGCGCGCGCAGCGCCGACTCGCGGCCCGAACCGGGACCGGCGACGTTGACCTCCAGCGTCTTCAGCCCGTGGTCCATCGCCTTCTTGGCGGCGTCCTCGGCGGCGACCTGCGCGGCGTAGGGCGTGGACTTGCGCGAGCCCTTGAACCCCATGGTCCCGGCGCTGGACCAGGAGATGGCGTTCCCCTGCGCGTCCGTGATCGTGATCATGGTGTTGTTGAAGCTGGCGTTCACGTGCGCGACGCCGCTCGTGATGTTCTTGCGCTCGCGCTTCTTCACGCGCTCGGCGGGCTTGGCCATTCGGTGCGGACCTTACTTCTTCTTGCCGGCGATGGGCTTGGACGGGCCCTTGCGGGTGCGGGCGTTGGTGTGGGTGCGCTGGCCGCGGACCGGCAGGCCCTTGCGGTGGCGCAGGCCGCGGTAGGACGCGAGGTCCTGCAGCCGCTTGATGTTCATCGAGGTCTCGCGGCGCAGGTCGCCCTCGACCACGTGCTCGCGGTCGATGGTCTCGCGGATCTGCAGCACCTCGGCGTCGGTGAGCTGGTTCACGCGGCGCGCCTGGTCGATGCCGACCGTCTCCATGATCTCCTTGGCGGTGGCCGAGCCGACGCCATGGATGTACTGGAGCGCGATCTCGACGCGCTTGTTGGTCGGGATGTTCACGCCTGCGATACGGGCCACGTGCTCTTAGTCTCCTGGTCGCGCTGGAACGCGGAAAGGCCCCG
Organism: Caulobacteraceae bacterium; assembly: GCA_030151985.1. Taxonomy (GTDB): domain Bacteria; phylum Pseudomonadota; class Alphaproteobacteria; order Caulobacterales; family Caulobacteraceae; genus JASLDZ01. The sequence goes on from JASLDZ010000175.1 coordinate 5,271, forward strand.
GACCTCGCAACATGAGGGCCGGCGCGGCGAAGCGCCCTTTCGCGGGAGCGCACGGTTATAGGCGGCTTCGTCGATCCGTCAATGCCGGAAGGAACAAAACCGCAGGCTCGTCAAGCGGTGGCGTGGGCCGCCGCCTTCACCCGGTCGATGGCGGTCGCGATCTCGGACGAGACCGTGTCCATGGCGGCCATGCCGTCCACCTCCACCAGCTTGCCCTGGCCGGAATAGAAGCCGAGCAGGGGCTGGGTCTGGTCGTGGTAGGCGTCGAGCCGGGTCTTGAACACCTCGGGGTTGTCGTCGCGGCGGCCCTGCTCGTGGAAGCGCTTGGTGATGCGGGCGACGAGCGCCTCCTCGTCCACCCTGAGCCGGATCACCACGTCCACCTGCTTGCCGCGACGGGTGAGGAGCGCGTCCAGCGCTTCGGCCTGGGCGAGGGTGCGGGGAAAGCCGTCGAAGATGGCGCCGCCGCCGGCCTCGGCCGCATCGAGGCGCTCGTCGATCAGGTCGATGACGATGTCGTCGCTGACGAGGTCGCCCGCCTCCAGCACCGCCTTCACGCGCTGGCCGAGCGGACTCTGCGCGGCGATGGCGGCGCGCAGCATGTCGCCGGTGGAGAGCTGGACCATGTGGCGCTCGGCGACCAGGCGCGAGGCCTGCGTCCCCTTCCCCGCCCCCGGCGGGCCGAACAGGATGAGATTCACGCGCCCTCCCCCGTCTGCGCTAGCGGATGCTCGGGACGGCGCGACCCGAACCCCGACCCGTGCGCAGCTTCGACTTCTTGATCAGCCCCTCGTACTGGTGGGCCAGGAGATGGGACTGGATTTGGCTGACCGTGTCCATGGTCACCGTCACCACGATCAGGATCGAGGTGCCGCCGAGCGTGTAGGTCGAGCTGCCCATCGCGCCCATGATCCCCTCCGGCAGGATGCAGACGGCGGTGATGTAGGCCGCGCCGATCACCGTCAGGCGCGTCAGCACCGTGTCGATGTACTCGGCCGTGCGCTTGCCAGGACGGATGCCGGGCAGGAAGCCGCCGTACTTGCGCAGGTTCTCCGCCGTCTCGTCGGGGTTGAACACGATCGAGGTGTAGAAGAAGCAGAAGAAGATGATCAGCGCCGCGTAGAGCACGATGAACAGGGGCCGCCCGTGCTGCAGCTGTCCCACCACGTCCGGCAGCCACTGCAGCCACGGCGGGAAGTTCTGCGCGGCGATGAA
>JASLDZ010000276.1 GCA_030151985.1 Caulobacteraceae bacterium
GGGCGGCCTGGCGGTGGGATCGCTGGCGCTGCTGACGCCGCAGGTGCTGGCCGCGGGACATGGCGCGCTCACGCTGGACCTCAGCCAGAGCCTGCCGATGAAGGCGCTGATGCTGCTGATCGGGCTGAAGATCCTGGCGGCGCTGATCTCCCTGGGATCGGGCTTCCGCGGCGGCCTGTTCTTCGCCTCGCTGTTCGTGGGCGCGCTGGTGGGCAAGCTGTTCGGCGAGGCGTTCACCCGCTGGCTTCCCGCCTACGGGCTCGACCCGACCGCCTGCACGCTCGCCGGAATGGGCACGGTGGCGGTGGCCATCGTGGGCGGCCCCCTCACCATGAGCTTCCTCGTGCTCGAGACCACCGGCGACCTTTCGCTGACCGCGGCGGTGCTGACCGCCTGCGTGGGCACCAGCCTCGCGGTGCGGGAGACCTTCGGCTACTCCTTCTCCACCTGGCGGCTGCACCTGCGGGGCGAGACCATCCGCAGCGCCGCGGACGTCGGCTGGGTGCGGTCGCTGACGGTGGGACGGCTGATGCGCGGCGACGTCAAGGTCGTGCCGGGGACCGCGACCGTGGCCGAGCTGCGCCGCGTGGCGCCCTTGGGCTCGACCCACATGGTCGTGGCGGTGGACGAGGCGGACCGCTACCTGGGGCTCGTGCCCGTGGCCGACGCGCACGCCTCCACCGTCGACGCCGACCGCGCCGTCGTCAGCCTGGCGCGCCTGCCCGACGCCGCGCTCCTGCCCGACATGAACGTCAAGGTCGCCATGTCGATGTTCGACCGCGCCGAGACCGAGACGCTGGCCGTGGTCGACACGGTGGAGGACCGGCGCGTCATCGGCATCCTCACCGAAGCCTACGCCACCCGCCGCTACGCCGAGGAGCTGGACAAGGCGAGCCGAGGGCTGACGGGCGAGTAGCTCCGGCGGCCGACAGCTGCCGCTCTCCCTCCCCTTCGAGGGGAGGGTGTCGCGAGCGGAGCGAGAGACGGGTGGGGGAACGAGAGCGAAGCGTAAGGCCGCGCTCGGTCCCAGACGTCGCGCTTGGCTCCTCTACGCTTCGCTCTGAGGCCCCACCCGTCTGTCGGGCTGAAGCCCTCCAGCCACCCTCCCCTCGAGGGGGAGGGAATGGGCGAAACGGCGAACGTTCGCGCCTCGGCGCTAGAGGTGCGTGCGCAGGTCCAGCAGCTCCGGGAAGAAGGCGCGCTTCAGGACCGCCGCCAGGTAGGGCGCGCCCGCGGTGCCGCCGCTGCCGGCCTTGAAGCCGATGATCCGCTCGACCGTCTTCAGGTGGGCGAAGCGCCACTGCTGGTAGCGGTACTCCAGGTCGACCAGCTTCTCGGCCAGCTCGTAGAGGTCCCAGTGGGCGGCCGGGTCGCGGTAGACCGCCAGCCACGCCGCCTCCACCGCGGGATGCGCGGCGTAGGGTTCGCGCCAGTCCCGCTCCAGCACCTCGGCGGGTAGGGCGAAGCCGCGGCGGGCGAGCAGGCGCAGCGCCTCGTCGTAGAGGCTGGGCTCGGCGAGGGCGGAGGCCAGGGCTGAGCGGGCGGCGGGGTCGTCCTGATGCTCGACCACGGCCGCGTTCTTCTGGCCGAGCATGAACTCCATCGCCCGGTTCTGCCACGACTGGAAGCCGGAGCTGGAGCCCAGCCCCGCGCGGATGGCGGAGTAGTCGCTCGGCGTCATGGTCGCCAGGACGTCCCAGCTCTGGATCAGCTGCGCCTGGATGCGGGAGACGCGGGCGATCATCTTGAACGCGGGGCCGAGGTCATCCGCGCGGACGTGGTCGCGGGCGGCGGCGAGCTCGTGCAGGCTGAGGCGCATCCACAGCTCGCTGGCCTGGTGGATGACGATGAACAGCAGCTCGTCGTGCTCGCCCGACCGCGGCGCCTGGGCGGACAGGATGCGGTCGAGCTGCAGGTAGTCGCCGTAGGAGACGTCCTTGGAGGAGATGTCGCTCATGTCACCGCCGCCCGTACCGCGAACCGCGGCTCGCGCCACGCCTCCCGCGCCATGATCCCCGCCAGCCGCTCGGCCGCGTCCCATACGTCCGCGAAGCGCAGGTAGAGCGGCGCGAAGCCGAAGCGCATCAGGTCGGGCTTCCGGTAGTCGCCCACCACGCCCTCGGCGATCAGCGCCTGCACGATCTCGTAGGCGTGCGGGTGGCCCAGCACCACGTGGCCGCCGCGCTCAACCAGGGGCGGCGGGTCGGAGGCGAAGACGCCGGGCACGAGCGCCTCCACCCGCGCCAGGAACAGCGCGCCCAGCGCCCGCGCCTTGGCCTGAGCGTCGGCGATCGCCACGCCCTCGAAGGTGCGCAGCCCCTCCTCCATCGCCGCCAGGCCCAGGATCGAGGGGGTGCCGCACAGCCAGCGCGCCATGCCGGGCGCCGGGTCGTAGCCGCCCTCGAAGGCGAACGGCCGCGCGTGCCCCATCCAGCCGGAGAGCGGCGAGCGCGCCTCGTCCCGCCATCGCGGCGCGACGTAGAGGTAGGCCGGCGCGCCCGGTCCGCCGTTCAGGTACTTGTAGCCGCAGCCGATGGCGAAGTCCGCGCCCGCGCCTGCGACGTCCACCTCCACCACGCCCGCCGAGTGGCTGAGGTCCCACAGCGCGAGCGTTCCGGCCGCGTGCGCCCGCGCCGTCCACGCCGCCATGTCGCGCACGTCGGCGCGCTTGTAGTTGACGTGGCTGAGCACGATCAGCGCCGCCTCGCCCCCGTCCAGCGCAGCGCCCAGCTCGGCGAGCGGCGGCGCCCGCACCTCCACGTCGCGACCTGCGAAGGCGGCGAGCCCTTGCAGCATGTAGAGGTCGGTCGGGAACTCGTCGGCGTCGGCCAGGATCAGCCGGCGCCCGGGCCGGAGCGCCAGGGCCGCGGCCGCCAGTTTGAAGAGGTTGACCGAGGTGGTATCGGCTGCGACCACGCCGTCGGCGTCCGCGCCGATCAGGGGCGCGATCCGGGCGCCCACGCGGGCGGGCGCGTCGATCCAGCCGGCGGCGTTCCAGCTGGAGATCAGCCCCTCGCCCCACTCCCGCTCGACCGTGGCGGACACGCGCGCCGGCGTCGCGGCCGGGAGCGCGCCCAGCGAGTTGCCGTCGAGGTAGATGACCCCCTCCGGCACGCGGAAGCGGCTCCGAGCAAAGGCGAGCGGTTCGCCCGCGTCCATGGCTTCGCAGGCTATGCGGGTGTCGGGGAGGCTCATGCCCGCTTTCCCCTTCCGCTCATCCCGGCGAAAGCCGGGACCCATGTCCGGGCCGCCCCTTGAGCGCGACCGCTCCGGCGCCCACCCGCGCATGGGTCCCGGCTTTCGCCGGGATGAGCGGAGATGAATGGGCTACGCATGGCCTAGGGCTTAGCGCGAGTTGCTTCGGAGAGGGAGCGCATGAACATCGACTTCGGCGGGCGCGCGGTGCTCGTCACCGGCGGAGGACGCGGCATTGGAGCCGCGGTCAGCCGGCGGTTCGCGCAAGCGAACGCGCGCGTGCTCGTCCACTACGGCCGCGACCGCAACGCCGCCGAGGCGCTGGCGGCGGAGATCGGCGGGGGCGCCGTCGCGCTGCGGGCGGACCTCGCGGACCCTGCGGAGGCCGTCGCACTGTGGGCGCGGGCGGAAGCCGTGGCGCCGGTGGCGGCGCTGGTGAACAACGCGGGCGTGGCGTTCGGCTCGCCGCTGGAGGGCGAGGACGACCGCTTCCTGGCCGACTGGAACGCGACCCTGGCCGTCAACCTCACGGCGCCCGCGCTGCTGTGCCGGGCGGCGATCCCGAGCTTCCGGGCGCGGGGCGGCGGGCGGATCGTCAACATCTCCAGCCGCGCGGCCTTCCGCGGCGACACGCCCGACTACCTCGCCTACGCCGCCTCCAAGGGCGCGCTGACGGCGCTGACCAAGTCGATCGCGCGCGGGTTCGGCAAGGACGGGATCGCCTGTTTCGGCGTCGCTCCCGGCTTCACCCGCACCGCCATGGCGCAGGACTTCATCGACCAGTACGGCGAGGCCTTCGCCATGAGGGACGTGGCGCTGCCCCGCCTGACCGAGCCCGACGACGTGGCGCCCACCGTGGTCTTCCTCGCCAGCGGCCTGGCCGATCACGCCACCGGGACGACGGTGGACGTGAACGCCGCCAGCTACGTGCGTTGACCACCGCGCCGCCCTCCCCTACCCCGCGGCCCATGCCCCAGCCCCGGATCGTGCGCGGCCTCGCCGAGGTCGCCGACCGCTACGACGTGGTCCTGAGCGACGTGTGGGGCGTGATCCACAACGGACGCGAGGCCTTCCCCGTCGCGTGCGAGGCGCTGGTCCGCTTCCAGCGGGAGCGGGGGCCGGTGGTGCTGCTGTCGAACGCGCCCAGGCCCTGGGCCGACGCCTGCCTGCAGGCGCGGGCGCTGGGCGTTCCGGAGGAGGCGTGGTCGGGCTACGTCACCTCGGGCGACGTCACCCGCGCGGAGATCGCCGCCCGTGCGCCCCGGCCCATGTGGGCGATTGGGCCCGACCGCGACGAGCCGCTCTACGCCGGCCTCGACCTGCCCCGCGCGGGGCCGGAGGACGCCGCCTTCATCGGCTGCACCGGCTTCGCCGACGACGAGGCGGAAGGGCCCGAGGACTACCGCTCGGCGCTTCAGGTCGCCGCCGCGCGCGGGATCGAGATGGTCTGCGCCAACCCCGACAAGGTCGTGCGCCGGGGCGACCGGCTGATCTGGTGCGCGGGCGCGCTGGCCGACCTCTACGCGTCGATGGGCGGGCGGGTGGTCATCGCCGGCAAGCCGCACCCGCCGATCTACGCCGCCGCCCTGGCCGAGGCGGAGCGGCTGCTGGCCCGCCCGCTCGACCGCCGCCGCGTGCTCGCGATCGGCGACGGCTTGCCCACAGACGTGGCGGGCGCCAACGCGCAGGGGCTCGACCTGATGTTCGTGGCCGCGGGCATCGACTCCGAGCGGCTGATGCCGGAGGGCCTCCTCGATGCGGGAGCACTGGGCGCCTTCCTGGCCGAGGCCGGCGCGCACGCGGCCTACGCCCTGCCCGAGCTGGTCTGGTGAGCCCCCTCGCCCCTGCGCCTGCGGCGCGTTACAGAACCGCCCTCAGCTGGGGGAGACGCCCGTGACCGAGACCGCCCGAGGCCTGACGCTGGACGAGCTGCCCGTCGGCCGCTCCGCCTCGCGCGAGCACACCGTCACCGACGCCGACATCCATGGCTTCGCGGAGGTCTCCGGAGACCGCAACCCGGTGCACCTGGACGAAGCCTACGCGGCGACCACGCCGTTCAAGGGTCGCATCGCCCACGGCATGCTGTCGGCCGCCTGGATCTCGGCGCTGCTCGCGGGCGAGCTGCCGGGGCCGGGCGCCGTCTACCTGTCGCAGACGCTCAGCTTCAAGCGGCCGGTGCGGATCGGCGACGTGGTGACCGTCACCCTGACCGTCGCCTCCACCGATCCGGCGAAGAACCGCGTGACCCTCTCGACCGTCTGCACGGTGAACGGCAAGCCGGTGGTGGAGGGCGAGGCGGTCGTCCTCGCGCCCACGGCGGCCTGAGGGACGCCGCGCCTTGCGCCTGCGCGTGGTCGAAGGCTGGACGGGGCTAGAGCCCGAGCTGACCGGCGCGGCCATCGCGCTGGGCAACTTCGACGGCGTGCATCGAGGCCACCAGCGGGTGATCGCGCTCGCCGCCAAGGCCGCCGGCGCGCTCAAGGCCCCCCTGGGCGTGGTGACCTTCGAGCCGCACCCCCGTCGCTGGTTCCATCCCGACGAGCCCGACTTCCGCCTGACGACGCTCGACCAGCAGGCGCGGGTGCTCGACGCGCTGGGCGTGGACCGCCTCTACCGCCTGCCCTTCGACGCAAAGATGGCGGCCCTGTCCGACGAGGACTTCGCGCGCGACGTGCTGGCCGCGGGCCTCCGGGCGCGGCACGTGGCGGCGGGCTTCGACATCAGCTTCGGCAAGGCGCGTTCCGGCGACCCGCAATCGCTCGCCCGCTACGGCGCGCGCTACGGCTTCGGCGTCTCGATCGCGCCCGAGTTGTGCGACGGGGGCGGTGCGAAGTTCTCCTCCACCGCCGTGCGCGACGCCCTGCGCGACGGCTCCCCGGAGCGCGCCGCCGCCCTCCTGGGGCGCCCCTTCTCGGTGGAGGGCGTGGTGATCCACGGCGACAAGCTGGGGCGCACCATCGGCTTTCCCACCGCCAACATCAGCCTGGAGGACTACGTTCGCGCCCGCCACGGCATCTACGCCACGCGCACCCGGCTGGCGGACGGGCGCGAGATCGCGGGAGTGGGCTACATCGGGCGGCGCCCGACCGTGAACCTCGGCCCCGAGGAGCGGCTGGAGGTGCACCTGTTCGACTTCGACGAAGACCTCTACGGCCAGACCATCGAAACAGATCTGATGCACTTCCTGCGTGCAGACGAGAAGTTCGACAACCTTGAGACGATGGTCGAGCAGATGGACCGCGACAAGGCGCAGGCGAGGGAGAGACTTCTGCCGCCCCTTTGAAACATCAAAGGGAATGAACCCACGGTTCACCTATGACGTGTAGGACTGCGCGTCCCATCCGCCGGGCATCCCGTCATCGTGCGTCCGCCAGCTGCAACCTTTTCCCTGCTGGCGAGGCTGGGCCGGCGGCTGTCGGCGGCCACGGGCGGCAACGTCGCGCTGATCTTCGCGCTGGCCCTGCCCCCGGTCGCGGTGGCGGCGGTGGGCGGCATCCAGCTCTCCTACGTGGTCAACGTCCGCGCCGTCTCGCAGGACGTGGCCGACAGCGCCGCCCTGGCCGGCGCGCAGCAGATGGCGGTGAGCCCCGTGGGCGCCGCCGACCGGGCCGTCTCCTGGGCGCGGGCGCAACTGGCCTCGCGCTCGACCACCTCCACCTTCCAGGTCAACGCGGTGGCCGTCGACGACCACACGCTGAAGGTGACGATCGACGCCTACACCCCGTCCTTCTTCGGCGACATGCTGCCCAAGGGCGGCTTCAGGTCCCACGCGGAGGCGACCGGCCAGCAGCAGGCGCTGGCGCCGCTGTGCGTGCTGGTGGACGGAGGCGGCTCGGACTACCTGAAGCTCACCGCCGCCTCCCGCATCAGCGGCACCTGCCTGGTGCACAGCAACGGCGACATCCAGGTCGATCCCCTGGCCTCCATCGGCGCCTCGCGGGTGGAGACCAGCGGCAACGCCAACGGCATCCTGATCTCGCCCGCCGCGCAGACGGGCGCGCCCACGGTGAGCGACCCCTTCACAAGCCTGCCGATCGGCTCGGGCGGCACCTGCGGGGGCGCGGCGACCGGCGGCGGCAACAACATCACCACGACGCTGGCCGCGGGCCTGCACGACGGCGACATCCAGTACGGCAACAACGCCAACATCACGCTGGCGCCCGGCGACCACTACTTCTGCGGCAAGTTCAAGGTCGGCAACAACAGCACCATCACGGGCACGGACGTCTCCCTGACCTTCGACAACGGGGGTTCGTTCGATCCGGGAAACAACGGTACGGCGGTAAGCCTGTCCGGCCGTCAGAGCGGGCCCCTCGCCGGCTTCGTGTGGCTGATCTCGCGCAACAACACCAACAGCTTCACGATGCAGACGGACCCCTTCACCAAGATCACCGGCGCGATCTACTCTCCCAACGCCAAGCTGATCCTGAACGGGAGCAAGCAGGCGGCGCAGGCCTCCGACTGGACGGTCATCGCGGCCAAGTCGTTGCAGACCAACGGCCAGGCCAACCTGCAGATCAACACCAACTACGCCGGCTCGCAGGTGTCGGTGCCGATCGGGATCGGGAACAAGGCCTCGGGCGGCAGCCCCGTGCGGATCGTGCGCTGAGGCGAGCCGGCTAGGCCGAGGTTCCCGGCCGCACCACCGCCCGCGTGTAGAGGTGCCAGGTCGCATAGCCCAGCACCGGCAGTACGATCGCCAGGCCCACGAACAGCGGGATCGAGCCCGCGACCAGCAGCACGCCCACCATCGCTCCCCAGCGGGCGAACACCTGCGGGTTGGCCTTCGCCGCCTCCAGCGAGGTGCGCACCGCGGTCAGCGGGTCGACGTCGCGGTCCACCACCATGGGGAAGGACACCGCGCTCGCCGCCAGCGCCAGCGCCGCGAACACGAAGCCCGCCGCGTTGCCGACCACGATCAGCGCCCAGCCCTGCGGCGTGGTGAGGAGCCGCTGCACGAAGTCGCCGAAGCCGGCGTAGGGCTCGCGCCCCAGCGTCGCCCCGTAGATCGCCCAGGCGACCGCCAGCCACGCCATGAACAGCACGAACAGCCCCAGCGTCAGGAGCAGCAGCGGGATCGCCGCGCGCCCACGCCACACGTCGAGGAAGTGGCTCCAGGTCGCCTCCTCCCCCGCCTCGCGCAGGCAGGCGATGCGGTAGAAGCCCGCCGCCACCGCCGGCCCCATCAGCGACAGGCCCGCCGCCAGCGGGAAGGCCAGCATGGCGAAGTCGCCGCCGAACGCCGCCACGCAGGCCACCAGCCCCGCCACCGGATAGATCAGCGCCAGGAGCAGGATCTCGCCCCGCTTGTGGGTGAAGTCGTCCCAGCCCTGCCGCAGCGAGACGTCGACGTCCGACGGCTGCAGCCGCCGCACGGCGGGCACGCCCGCGAGGGATGAGGAAGGCGAAACCACGCTCATGACCGACCCTCCGGCAGGCGTGGGCGCCCGCCTCAAGACAGGAGCGGCGCCGGACGAGCCGGAGAGACCGGGTTGGCAGGCGCCCGGCAGGCCCGAGGTCGCGATGCCGCCATGAAGGCGCCGATCGGGGCGGATGTCAAAATGTCGCGGCGTTGCGGCGGCGCGGGTCAGTAGCTCTTGGGCAGGCCCAGCACGCGCTCGGCGATGTAGTTCAGGATCATCTCGCGGCTGACCGGCGCGATGCGGGCGATCATCGCCTCGCGGAAGTAGCGCTCGACGTCGTACTCCTTGGCGTAGCCCATGCCGCCGTGCGCCAGCACCGCCGCCTCGCAGGCGCGGAAGCCCGCCTCGGCGCCCAGGTATTTGGCGGCGTTCGCCTCCGCCCCGCACTCGAGCCCGCGGTCGTAGAGGGCGGCGGCCTTCTGCGCCATCAGGTC
>JASLDZ010000064.1 GCA_030151985.1 Caulobacteraceae bacterium
AGGCCCGCCGCGAGGCCCCCGCCGGCGAGGATCAGGTCTGCGCTCTCCACGGGTTCGTCCACCCTGCACCTCTAGACGCTTCCGCCACGGCTGTCCCCTGAACGCGTGTGGGCCCCGCTTGAGCCCGCGCGACGGGCGAGCCTAAAACAACGACATGGCTTCCGCCGCGCCCGAGTCGCACTCGCCTCCGGCCAAGCCGCTGGAGCCGGGGCTCTACGTCGTCTCCACCCCAATCGGGAATCTGCGCGACATCACGCTGCGCGCCCTCGACGTGCTGGCCGCCGCTGACGTCGTCTTGGCGGAGGACACCCGCACCGCCGCGCGCCTCCTCTCCGCGCACGGGATCAAGGCGAAGGTCGAGCGCTACGACGACCACGTGGGCGAGGGCGCGCGGCCGGCCATCCTCGCGCGCCTGGCCGCCGGCGCCCGCATCGCCCTCACGACCGATGCGGGCACCCCGCTGGTCTCCGACCCGGGCTACAGGTTGGTGCGCGAGGCGGCGCAGGCCGGGCTGCCGGTGTGGCCGATCCCCGGCGCGAGCGCCGTCCTGGCGGGGCTGGCGGTGGCGGGTCTGCCGACCGACCGCTTCCTGTTCGCCGGGTTCCCGCCACCCAAGGCCGCCGCGCGCCGCACGTGGCTGGAGGGGCTCGCCGCCATCCGCGCCACCCTCGTGATGTACGAGAGCGGTCCGCGCCTCGCGGAAAGCCTGGCCGACATGGCGGCGGTGTTCGGTGAGCGGGAGGCGGTGGTCGCGCGCGAGCTGACCAAGCTGCACGAGACGGTGGTGCGCGGCTCCCTCGCCGCCCTCGCCGCCGATCCCCGGCTGCAGGCGCCCAAGGGCGAGATCGTGGTCATGGTCGCCCCCGGCGAGGAGGTGCAGGTCGGCGCCGAGGCGGCCGACGCCGCCCTGGCGGACGCGCTGTCCCGCTCGGGTCCAGCGGAGGCGGCGACGGAGGTCGCCCGCGCGCTGGGGCTCAACCGCCGGGCCCTCTACCGCCGGGCGCTGGAGCTGAAGGGGGTGGCGTGAAGCGGGCGGAGCTCACGGCCCTCCGGCGGGCGCGCGGCGCGCGAGGCCGCCGCGACGGCCGCGCCGCGGAGTGGCTGGCGGCGGCGTGGCTCGTGCTGCGCGGCTGGCGGGTCATCGGCATGCGGGTGAAGGCGCGGGGCGCGGAGATCGACCTCCTGGCCGCCCGGCGCGGCGTGCTCGCGGTGGTGGAGGTGAAACGCCGGCGCACCCTGGCCGAGGCGCTGGACGCGGTCTCGCCGGCGCAGGCGCGACGGCTGCGGGCGGCGGGCGAATCGCTGGCGGCGCGGCGGCCGGACCTCGCAGACCACGCCGTGCGCCTGGACCTCGTCGCGCTCGCCCCCGGCCGCTGGCCCCGCCACGTCGAGGGGCTCGACCCGTGACCCGCGAGGAGAGCGAGGCCGCCCTGGCGGCGGCCGGCGGCGTGCCGGACGCGCACTTTCCCTTCTTCGAGGCGGCGCTCGCCTGCGCCCTGCACGAGACCGCCGGGCGCGACCCCGAGCCCGCCCGCGCCCTGGCCGCCGAGGCCGCCGAGGCCCTGTCGGCCCGCATGCGCCGGCTGCCGGCGGACGAGGCCTTCTGCGAGGTCCTGGGGGTCGAGATGCGCTTCGGCGGCGACCACCTGACGCCGAACGACCCCGCCAACGGCGACCTGATCGCGGTGTGCGCGCGTCGTTGCGGTCTGCCCTCGGCCCTGGGCGTTTTCTTCCTGGAGACGGCGCGGCGCTGCGACCTGGAGGCGGCGGGCGTCGATTTCCCCGGCCACTTCCTGCTCCGGCTGGAGACGCCGGAGGGGCCCATGGCGCTCGACCCGGTGGCCGGCGGCCAGATCGTCATGCCCTCGGACCTGGTGAAGCGGGCGCTCAGGGCCGGCCTGCCGCCGCCGGCCGCCGACGACCTGGAGCACCTGATGCGCCCGGTGCGCGACCGGGCGGTGCTGCTGCGGCTGCAAGCGGAGATCTTCAACCGGGCGAGCCGCGCCGGAGACTTCGCCCGCGCCGAGCGCGCGGCGCTCCGCCGCGCCCTGCTCGACCCCGCCGACCATCGTCCCTGGCTGGATGTCGCCGCCGCCCGCGAGGGCCAGGGCCGACTCGCCGGCTCGCTGGAGGCGCTGGCGCGGGCGCAGTCGCTGGACGGCATGGCCTCGCTCAGCGCGCGGGTGGCGCGGGAGCGGGTGCGGATGCGGCTGAACTGAGCCTTTCCCCTCCCGCGCCGGGCGGGCTAGAGCGGGCCGACACCCCGCCGGAGCCGCCATGTCCCTGAAGGTCGCCATCCAGATGGACCCGATCGACCAGGTCGACGTGTCCGCCGACACCACCGTGCTGATGGCGCTGAACGCCCAGGCGCGCGGGCACGCGATCTGGACCTACCATCCCGAGCACCTGGCGCTGGAGGACGGCCGCCTCACCGCCCGCGCGCGGCGGCTCTCAAAGCTGACGCAGGAGACGGGCGGAGGCCACGCCACGCACGGCGATTGGGAGACGCTGGACCTCTCGACGCTGGACGTCGTGCTGGTGCGCCAGGACCCGCCGTTCGACATGGCCTACATCACCTCGACCCACATGCTGGAGGCGATCCAGCCCGGCGTGCTGGTGGTCAACGATCCGAAGGAGGTGAGGAACGCGCCGGAGAAGCTGCTCGTCACCACCTTCCCGGGCCTGCAGCCGCCGACGCTGATCTCCCGCGACCCCGCCGCCATCGCCGACTTCCGGGCGCGGCAGGGCGGCGACGTGATCGTCAAGCCGCTCTACGGCAACGGCGGCGCGGGCGTGTTCCGGCTGAAGCCCGGCGACGCCAACCTCGACTCGCTCCTGGAGCTGTTCTTCTCCACCAACCGCGAGCCCCTGATCGTGCAGGCGTTCCTGAAGGACGTGTCCAAGGGTGACAAGCGCATCCTGCTGGTCGACGGCGAGCCGGTGGGCGCCATCAACCGGGTGCCGCAGGAGGGCGCCGTGCGCTCCAACCTGCATGTCGGCGGCCGCGCAGAGGCGGTGGAGCTGAGTGCGCGCGATCGCGAGATCTGCGCGCAGATCGGACCGACCCTGCGCGAGCGGGGCCTCGTCTTCACCGGCATCGACGTGATCGGCGACTACTGCACCGAGATCAACGTCACCTCGCCCACCGGCGCCCAGCAGCTGAAGCGGTTCACCGGCGTCGACGCCACCGCGCTGATGTGGGACCGGATCGAGGCGGTCCGCGCCGGGCGCTAGGGCCTCAGCCGATCCAGCCCGTGTAGGTGACGCGCTGCAGCCCCCGCGTGCGCAGCTGCGCGCCGGCCGCCGCGTCGCGCTGGCGGTAGGCGGAGTCCTTGTCGGGGAAATTGTGCGAGCAGTCGGCGAAGTCGGCGGCCGGGTCCTTGCGCTTCATGAAGCTGGCCCACTCGCTGCGCACCAGGTCGATGGAGCGGTCCGGCGGCGTCCCGAAGGCGTCGGACACATAGACCGCCTGAGGCGAGCCCGCGACGCAGTAGGCGTGGTCGTCGGCGGGATGGATCGGGTTGGGGGCGTAGCCCTGCGCCTGCGACAGGGGCGCCAGCGATGCGGGGGGAGCGCCCGCGGTCTGCGCCGCCGCCATGGGCGCGAGGGCGAAAAGCGTCGCGGCGCAGAAGGGGAGCCTGAAGTCCATGGCCGTCCTTCTACCGGCTCGCCGCGGCCGACGTAAGCGCCCGGCGCGGCCGCGACACATGGCGCGCGACGACACGCATTTGTTAAGGAACCTCGGCGCGGGCGGAGGCTTTTGACCGGCATCGGCCGGGCGGACGCGTCCCGAGCTCCCTCGTCGCCCGCGGAGTCCCATGGCCGCCTACGTCACGCCGCTTCCGGTCGCCATCAAGCCGGACCCGAGCCGCACCGTCGTGCGCCCCTTCGACCTGGGGGACCCGGCGAAGTTCGCCGTCGAGGGGCATACGCGCGCCCAGCGCATCGTCGATCGGGTCATGGCGCTGGGCGCCGACGCCCTGCGCGCCGAGCGCCGGACGGTGGTGGAGTCCCTGGACGAGCGGCACCGCGACATCGACGCGATCCTCATGCGGCGGTT
>JASLDZ010000316.1 GCA_030151985.1 Caulobacteraceae bacterium
GGTGCGGTTCAGGCCGAGCCGCTGGCAAGCCAGGGTGAAGCGCCGCGCCATCAGCTCCGCCACCGGGCCCGAGCCGACCATGCGGCCGCCGAACGCCGAATCGTTCTCGCGGCCGCCCCGCATCTGCCGGACCAGCGACATCACGCGGGAGGCGCGGTCGGGATGGTCGGTCTCCAGCCACTCCTTGAACAGGTCCTTGATCTCGCGCGGCAGGCGCAGGACGACGATCATCGCCTCGCGCGCGCCGGCCTCCGCCGCCGCCTCCAGCACCGCCTCCATCTCGTGGTCGTTCAGACCGGGAATCACGGGCGAGAAGCCGACGCCCACCGGCGCGCCCGAGGCGGCGAGGACGCGGATCGCCTCCAGCCGCTTGGCCGGGGTCGCGGCGCGGGGCTCCATGCTGCGGGCGAGCTTCCGATCCAGGGTGGTGACGGATACGTAGGCCTTGGCCAGCCCCCGCGCGCCCATTTCGCCGATGATGTCCGCGTCCCGGGCGATCAGCGCGGACTTGGTGATGACGCTGAAGGGGTGGTCGTGGCGCGGTAGTACCTGCATCACCGCGCGGGTGATGCCGAGCGTGCGCTCGGCCGGCTGGTAGACGTCGGTGTTGCCGCCGATGTGGATGGGCCGACAGACGTAGGAGGGCTTGGCCAGCTCCTTCTCCAGCGTCGCGGCGGCGTCCGGCTTGAAGAAGAGCTTGGACTCGAAGTCGATCCCAGGCGACAGCCCGACGTAGGCGTGGGCGGGGCGAGCGTAGCAGTAGATGCAGCCGTGCTCGCAGCCTCGGTAGGTGTTGATCGACTGGTCGAAGCCGATGTCGGGGCTGTCGTTGCGGCTGATGATCGTGCGCGTGCGCTCGGGCGTCAGCGTGGTGTCGAGCCGCCGGGGTTCGGCGTCGCCGGGCTCGCCCCAGCCGTCGTCGAAGCCTTCGCGGCTCAGGGTCTCGAAGCGGCCCGAGGCGTTGGACCGCGCGCCTCGGCCGCGCAGGGGCAGGGGCGGGGCCATGACGCACTGTCGCGCGCCGTGGAGAACATTTCAAGAACGCAAGCGGACGTCAGGACGCCGGCGGCGGTGCGCCGGCTCCCGCCGACCGGGGCTAATGCGGGCGCGCCTGCCTCAGCCCCTCGATCTCCTCCTTCAGCCGCAGCTTCTGCCTCTTCAGCTCGCTGACCCGGAGCTGATCGGAACTCGGGCTCTTGATCTCGTTCTCGATCGCCCGGTCGAGGTTGTCGCGGCGCGTGTCGAGTTCACGGATGCGGGCTTCGATGGCCATGCACTGCCTCCAACTGCTGCACCCCCAGTGAACCACCCCCTTACAGGATTGTCAGGTCACGCGTCCGTGAGCGGGAGGCGTATTTGGCCCCCGCGGCGCCCTGCGCTAAGGGAGCCCACGGCCGGTGTGCGCCTCGCCTTAGCAAATGAACGACGACCTTCCTCCCGACCCCGCTGGCCTGCTCCTCGCCGTCGACGAGACCGCCCAGCGCCGGCGGCTCGCGACCTTGCGCGTGGAGCACCAGGACCTGGACGCCTCCGTCGCCGCCCTGATCGCCCAGCCGGTCGTGGACCAGATCCGCGTGGCGCGGCTGAAGAAGAAGAAGCTGGCGATCCGCGACGAGATCTCGCGCCTGGAAGACGCGCTGACCCCCGACATCATCGCCTGAAAGCGGCGCCTCAGAGCACGCCGCTGCGCAGCAGGTCGTGCACGTGCAGGACGCCGACCGGGCGCTCGTCCTCGACCACGAACAGCACGGTGACGCGGCGGGCGTTCATGGTGGCCAGCGCCTCGGCCGCGAGCGCGTCGGGGCCGACCGTCAGCGGCGAGCGGGTCATCACCTCGCCCGCCGTGTGGCCCATCAGCCCGTCCATGTGGCGGCGCAGGTCGCCGTCAGTCAGCACGCCGACGAGCCGGCCGCCGCCGTCCACGACCCCCGCCGAGCCGAAGCGCTTCTCCGTCATGGTGAGGAGCGCGTCGCGCATGGGTGTCGCCTCGGCCACCAGCGGCAGCTCCTCGCCCGTGTGCATCAGGGCCGCGACGTGCTGCAGCGCCGCGCCCAGCTTGCCGCCGGGGTGGAAGGCGCGGAAGTCGTGCGGACCGAAGCCCCGCCGCTCCAGCAGCGCCACGGCCAGGGCGTCGCCCAGCGCCATCTGGAGCGTGGTGGAGGTGGTGGGCGCGGCTAGCGCCTGCGCCGCCTCCGGCGCGTCGGGCAGCTGCAAGAGGACGTCGGCGGCGCGGCCGAGCGCGCTCCCAGCGTCGCAGGTCATGGCCAGGAGCGGGATGGCGAAGCGCTTGGCGTAGGCGACCACGTCGGCCAGCTCGCGCGTCTCGCCCGACTTGGAGAGCGCCAGCACCGCGTCCTCCGCTCCGATCATGCCGAGGTCGCCGTGGCTGGCCTCGGTGGCGTGCACGAAGATCGCTGGCGTGCCGGTGGAGGCGAGGGTGGCGGCGACCTTCCTCGCCACGTGCCCGCTCTTGCCTACGCCGACGCAGACCACGCGGCCCCGCAGGGCGGCGACGAGGTCCACGGCGCGGGCGAAAGGCTCGCCCAGCTCGTCGGCCAGGGCTCCGAGCGCCTGCGCCTCGATCGCCAGGACGCGGCGCGCGACGGTGAGCGCGTCGCTCAAAGCGCGTCCCTCGCCACGTGGGGGGGCGGCGGCTTGGGCTGCACCACGGGCGCCAGCGCGTGGCCGAACGGCTTGGGCGATTTGGCGCCCAGCCCCTGCGGATAGACCATCGCCAGCGCGATCAGCGCCACGGCCAGGAGCGAGGCGAGGGTGAAGTAGACGGCGTTCGGCATCGCGGCCCGC
>JASLDZ010000370.1 GCA_030151985.1 Caulobacteraceae bacterium
GGCGCCGCCGCTCACGATCGCCCCCGTGACCGCCTTCGAGACGGGCACGGACCACTGGACGAAGCTGAAGAGCTGGCCCTCCGGGTGCGAGGCGGGCTGCGCTCCGCAGGCGCGCAAGCTCTACCTGCAGCCGGGCGGCAAGCTGGGCTTCGCCGCCGCGCCGGGCGCGACCGCGACGGAGAGCTTCGTCTCCGACCCCGCGCGCCCCGTGCCCTTCCGCCGCCGGCCGATCAAGGCGGTGGGCTACAACTCGCCCGCCGACTGGCCCGACTGGCTGGTGGACGACCAGCGCGAGGCGTCGGGCCGCTCCGACGTGCTCACCTTCGTCTCAGACCCGCTCACCGCGCCGATGAAGGTCGCGGGCGAGCCGGAGGTGAACCTCACCGCCGCCACTACGGGCACCGACGCCGACTGGGTGGTGAAGGTGATCGACGTCTATCCCGACGAGGTTCCGACCGACGCCAAGATGGGCGGTTACCAGCTGGCCGTCTCCATGGACGTGCTGCGCGGCCGATACCGCGAGGGGTTCGAGCACGCCAAGCCGATCAAGGCCGACGCGGCGCTCCCGTATCGCTTCACCCTGCCGGACGTGAACCACGTCTTCCTGCCCGGACACCGGATCATGGTGCAGGTGCAGTCCAGCTGGTTCCCGCTCTACGACCGCAACCCGCAGACCTTCGTGCCGAACGTCTTCTTCGCCAAGCCGGGCGACTACCGGAAGGCGACACATACTGTGACGGTGGCGGGCGCCAAGGAGAGCTTCGTCAGCCTGCCCGTGGTGGCGGAGGGGCCGGTTCCGGAGCGGTGAGCCTCCACACGTAAGCTTAACGCCTGCGGGCGCAGGGTGTGCGCTCATGAGCGATCGCTCCGTCCGCAGCCTGCTTCTCCTGGAGCACAGCGCGTCCACCGCGCGAGTGCTGAACCTGCACCGCGCGTGGAAGAAGCTGGACGGGGCCGTGCCTGAGGACACGCCGTTCTTCAAGAACCCGGTGCTCGACCGCTGCCTGATCATCAAGCACCGGCTGCGGCGCAACGAGGCCGACGCCTTCCTCGACAAGCGTCACGCCGCCACCAAGGTGATGCTGCCGCTCGACAGCCACGACCTGAAGCTGGGCGCCCGCAGCTTCTTCATCGGCCAGATCCAGTGTGACGAGGCGCTGGTGGAGATGTTCGGCCCGGGCTTCTGCGACACGCCCGACTACAAGCTCCTGACCATCCTCGACGCCCTGCCGACGCTGGACCCGTTCCTGTTGCGCGAGCACCTGAAGCGCAACGGCTTCCAGCCGGCGCGACGCTACTTCGAGGTCTCTGACGCTGACCTGAACCGCATGTTCAGCTTCGTGCAGGCCGAGATCACGCCCCTGGTGAACATGAGCTTCGCGGGCGGCGCCGGCGCCAGCGACGCCCAGACCGCCAAGATGGTCGCCAAGATCCTGCAGTCGAACGCCGACGACGACATGGAGCCGCTGCGCCTGACGCTCCGCTTGGCCAAGCACGAGTACGACGAGGGCGTGTTCTGCTGGAAGGGCTTTCTCTACTACAAGTGGTGCCTGGGCGAGATCATCGGCCACGTCGCGGGCGTGCTCGACGACATCGCGCGGGTGAAGCCGGTGGGTCCCGTCGACGGCGAGACGCGCGAGTATCTGGAGCGCAGCCGGCTGGTGCTGCGTAAGACGATCCTGCGCGCCTGCAACGTCACCCGCAGCACCCTGCAGGTCTACGACGACGCCTACGCCAACCTGACGCAGAACGGGCGACCCAGCGCCTTCCGGGAGTTCCTGCTGGATGCGCCGCACCTGTTCTCGGCGCTGGGGCAGCGGCTCGGCGCGGTGAACCACGTGGTCAGCTTCTGGCGCTACCGTTTCCCCAACGGGCAGTCGAAGGCGGTCAGCCCGGAGGAGCTGATGGACATCTTCATGGACTTCGAGACGGGGCTGAACTTCCAGCAGCAGCAGGAAGCCGAGGCGGCCTAAGCCGCGCCTGCGGGGCTCAGCGGCCGCGACGGCCGCGCGGCAGCGGAGGACGTCCCGGAGGCTTGGCGCGCGCGGCCGGGCGCTTGGGCGCCTGCGCCGCCTGCGGCGCGGCCTTGGCGGCCGGCGGGAAGACGGCTTCGCCCCGGCCCGAGGTCAGGGCCGACATGCGCGCCGCCAGCATCGGCTTCATCTGCGCGGTCTCCTGCAGGAGCGCGAGCTGGCGCGGCAGGCACTTGGCCAGGTCGTAGCGGTCGACCACGGTCTGGCGGGCGGCGGCGCGGATGCGCTCGCGGTCGGGGTGGTCCATGGCCGCGTCCACGTCGGCGGCCACCTGCTCGGGGTCGAAGAAGTCGGTGAAGAAGCCGTTCACCCCCGGCTCCAGCACCTCCTGCACCGGCGCGGTCTTCGACCCCACCACGACGCAGCCGGCCGCCATCGACTCCATGAACGACCAGGACAGCACGAACGGCACCGTCAGGTAGAGGTGCACGCGGCTGACCTGCATCAGCTTCAGGTAGTCGCGGTAGGGCAGCTGGCCCAGGAAGTGGACCTTGGAGCGGTCGTACTCGACCTCGTCCTCCAGCGTCTCGCGCCAGGTGCGACCGCCCTTGGGCGCCGCGCCATAGCTGACGCCGTCGCCGCCCACGACCACGATCTGTGCGTTCGGCCGCCGACGCTGCAGGGGCGCCAGCGCGCGCATGAAGGTGGGGAAGCCGCGGTAGGGCTCCAGGTTGCGGGCGACGTAGGTGATCACCTCGTCCGCGCGAGTCAGCTCCCGGCCGTCGGGCAGGGGCAGGCGGGCGTC
>JASLDZ010000396.1 GCA_030151985.1 Caulobacteraceae bacterium
GGTTGTCGAGGAGACGCATCACGCTCCTCCGCTCATCCCGGCGGAGGCCGGGACCCAGTTGCGGGAGCGGAGAGGCCGGAGCTCGCCATTCAAAGCGCCGAGCGCGGGACTCCGGTCGGA
The DNA here is from genome assembly GCA_030151985.1 of Caulobacteraceae bacterium. Classification (GTDB taxonomy): domain Bacteria; phylum Pseudomonadota; class Alphaproteobacteria; order Caulobacterales; family Caulobacteraceae; genus JASLDZ01. Next base: position 121 of record JASLDZ010000396.1, read on the forward strand.
TCTGGGTCCCGGCCTTCGCCGGGATGAGCGGGAGGGGAAGTTTGAACGCCTCCCCTCGCCGGGCGGAGCCGTCCTCTGGGCGTCGCATCGGCGCGCGAGCGGCGAGGGGGAGCCCTGAACCTCTTGGCGGATGATTGCGCTCGGGTGCGGCGAACTCAAGGACCGCCGAAGGCGGCCGCTCCGCGGCGGCCCCAGAAGGGCCGTCCTTGACTTCGCCGCACCCGAGCGCACCCTGGCCTTCAAGAGGTTAAGGGCGGAAACGTCCGGGACTCTGGAGTGTGTGCGCATCTGGCGCTCTAGGCGGGGCGGGCGCGCCAGCCCTGCAAGCGCCGCGCCGCCTCCTCCCGCACGCCGCCCGCGTCCAACGCGAAGGCCGCCAGCGCGTAGACCGCCGCACCCACGGCCGCCTTCATCGCCAACTCGACCACGCCACCGACCGCCGGCACGCGCCACACCGCCGCCGCCATCAGCCCGCAGGCGAGCGCGGCCTTGCCCAGCGTCTCCCACGGGACGGGCAGCCGCAGCGCCCGCCGCCCCAGCGCCACCGCGCAGGCGAGGCTCAGGCCGTAGCTCGCGACCGTCGCCCATGCGGCGCCGTCCAGCCCCCATCGCGGGATCAGCCACAGCGCCAGCCCCAGGTTGGCGGCGGCGGGGAGCGCGATCGCCAGCAACAGGCGGCGCGTGCGCTTGGCCAGCGTGAAGGCGGTGTGGAAGTACCAGGTCGCCGCCCCGCTCATCAGCCCGCCCGCGGCGATCCAGGGGGTGACGCGCGCGGCGCCCTCGCGCAATTCGGGACCGACCATCACCTCCGCCAGCGGTCGCGAGACCAGCGCCAGCCCCGTCGCGGCGGGCAGCGCCAGGAGCGCCATCAGCGAGGCCTGCGCCCGGGCGGTCCGCTCCAGCGCCGGCAAGCCGCCCCGCTCCAACGCGGCCACCGCGGCCGGCCCGCCCGCCATGCCGAGCCAGGCGAACAGCACGTCCAGCGTGCGGCTCGAGAGGCTGTAGCCGGCGTGATAGGCGCCGACCGCCGCCGGGCTCAGGCTCGCGCCCAGCACGAAGCGGTCGGTGGAGGCCAGCGCCAGCCCCATCATCAGCGACAGCGACACCGGCAGGCCGTAGGCGGCGTAGCGGCGGAGCGCCTCGGGTTCGAAGCGCCCTCGGCGGGCGGCCGCCAGCTCCGCGGGAAAGGCGAAGGCCAGGCACGCCAGGCTCGCGGCCGTCAGGCCCAGGAGCGGGGACGCGCCGCCCAGTCCCAGCGCCGCCAGCGCGACCCCCGCCGCGAAGCCGGCCGTGGTCTGCACGAGGTCGTAGGCGGCGAAGCCCCGGACCTCGCCCGCCGCCCGCCGCCGCTCCTGCGCCAGCTTGAGCAGGGACCGCGCCACGATGGAACCCAGCCCCGCCGCCACCGCCCCGCGCACGCCGGGCGTCACCGGCAGGAGCCAGAGGGCGGCGGCGGCCACCAGCGGCAGGGCGAAGGCCGCCGCCGCGAAGGTGCGGTAGAGGGTGCCGTAGAGCACCGCCCGTCCGTCACCCTCGGCTTCGGCGACCCAGAACCGGGCCATGGCCGCCTCGATCCAGGTGAAGAGGCCGGTGTAGACCAGCGTCGCCGCCGCGCTCCCCAGCGCATAGGCGCCGTAGTCCTCCGGCGACAGGAGCCGCGTGAAGACGACGATCGCGCCGAACCCGGCCAGCGCCTGCGCCGCCTGCACCGGCAGGTAGCCGATGACGCCGCGCCTCAGCATCAGCGCACCGCCCCCCGGTCGCCCAGGAAGCGCGGGATCGTCAGCAGCATGATCCAGAGGTCGAGCCAGAACGACTGCCGCTCGATGTACTCAAGGTCCAGCGCCACGCGGCGGCGCACGTCCTCAGGGGTGGCGACGGGGCCGCGCGAGCCGTTCACCTGCGCCCAGCCGGTCAGCCCCGGCTTCAGGCGGTGGCGCCAGGCGTATTCGGCGACGAGCGCGCGGGTGTCCTCGCCGGCGGTTTTCATGCCGATGGCGTGGGGGCGGGGGCCGACGAGGCTCATCTCGCCCGAGAGCACGTTGAACAGCTGCGGCAGCTCGTCCAGGCTCGTGCCGCGGATGAAGCGGCCCACGCGGGTGACGCGGTCGTCGCCGGCGGCGACCTGGCGCGAGGCGGTGGCGTCCGCGGCCTCCACCCGCATGGAGCGGAACTTCAGCACGGTGATCGGCTCGTTGCTGAAGCCCTCGCGGCGCTGTCGGAACAGGGCGGGGCCGGGGCTCTCCAGCCGCACGGCGAGCGCCGTCAGCGCCATCACGGGCGCGAAGGCGACGCAAGCGATCCCCGCGACCACCAGGTCCTGCGCGCGCTTGGCGAAGGCGCGGTCGCCGGGCGTTCCGGAGCGGGCGCAGAGCGGGGCGTCGAGCAGGCGGGCCAGGGCGTCGGCGCGGCCCGCCTCGCCCGAGACGTCCGCGAACAGGGTCACCGCGTTCGGCAGCACCCGCAGCCGCTCGGCCAGCGCTCGGGTGCGCGCCTGCGAGGCCGCGCCGACCGCCACCACCACCCGGTCGACATAGGGCAGCAGCCGGTGGTTCAGGAGGGCGGCGGTGTCGCCCAGAACGGGGACGCCGCGCACGCTCTTGGCGACGCGTTCGCCCTCCCGCGCCAAGCGGTCGTCGAACACGCCCAGGACGTTCACCTCGCGCGTCTCCAGCGCCCGGGCGATGAGGCGGCCCGCGTCGGCGGTCGCGCCGACCACCACGACGTTGGGCGTCAGCCGCCCCGCCCGGCGCCAGGCGCGGACCCGCAGGGCCGCCCAGCCGTGCGTCGCCGCCAGCACGCCGGCGGTGACCGCCGCCGCCGTCCCGGCCTCGCGGGTCCGCGCCTGGCGCCGGGCGGGGCGGCTGACGCCCAACGTCGTGGTGGTCGGCGCGACCGCCGACGCGGGCCGCCT
>JASLDZ010000414.1 GCA_030151985.1 Caulobacteraceae bacterium
CCGCGCACCATCAGGGTCACGTCCTTGCCGGGCGCGAGCCGCGCCGCCGCCTCCGGGAACGGCGGCGTCCCTTGCAGCACAAGGCGCACACGATCCGCGCCGAACGGGAAGGCCTCGGCATCTTCGCCGTGCAGCAGTCGCACGCCGCCGCGCAGGGCCGCCCGCACCGCCTCCTCCGCCGCTCGGCCATGACCCAGCGTCGAGATGTCGAGCCCGAGGTCGGCGGTTCGCGGCGTGTTGGACGGGGAACGGGCGGGGCGCATCAACTGGACCAGCGTCATCGTCCCAACCATGCGCCCGACTTGTTTAAGGAAGGCTGAGCCAGAGCTTTACGAGGCATGAACGCGCCGCCTCCGGCTGGCTTCCCCTACGGCCGGATGCTAGAGCGCCCGCCATGTTGCAAGCGTCCGCCACGCCCCGTCACGACTGGACCCGCGCCGAGGTCGAGGCGCTTTACGACCTGCCGCTGCCCGAGCTGATGTTCCAGGCGATGAGCGTGCATCGGCAGGTGTTCGACCCTTCCGAAGTGCAGCTCTCCCAGCTCCTCTCGGTAAAGACCGGCGGCTGCGCCGAGGACTGTGGCTATTGCAGCCAGTCCGCGCACTTCAAGACCGGCCTCAAGGCCTCCAAGCTGATGGACGCCGAGACGGTGATCGCCAACGCCGCCTCCGCCAAGGCGCACGGGGCGCAGCGGTTCTGCATGGGCGCGGCCTGGCGCGAACTGAAGGACCGCGACCTGCCCGAACTCGCCCGGATGATCTCGGGCGTGAAGGCGCTGGGGCTCGAAACTTGCGCCACCCTCGGCATGCTGACGCCAGAGCAGGCCAGGTCACTGCGCGACGCGGGGCTCGACTTCTACAACCATAACCTCGACACCGCGCCGGAGGACTACGGCCGGATCGTCTCCACCCGCACCTATGACGAGCGGCTGGAGACGCTGGAGCACGTGCGCGCCGCGGGCATCAACGTCTGCTGCGGCGGCATCATCGGCATGGGCGAGACCCGCCAGCACCGCGCCGGCTTGCTGCACGCCCTGGCCACCCTGCCCGAGCATCCGCAGTCGCTGCCGATCAATGCCCTCGTGCCGATCCCGGGCACGCCGCTCGGCGACTGCCCGCCCGTGGATGGGCTGGAGTTCGTCCGTACCGTCGCCGTCGCGCGCATCCTCTGCCCGCGCTCGATGGTGCGGATCGCGGCCGGCCGGGAGGGCATGAGCCGCGAGCTCCAGGCCATGTGCCTGATCGCCGGGGCCAACTCGATCTTCATCGGCGGTAAGCTGCTCACCACGCCCCTGCCCGGCGAGGATAAGGACCGCGCCCTGCTCTCCGACCTCGGCATGCGCCCAATGGGCGAAGCCGCCGAAGCCGCAGCAGCCTGAGGTGTCGGAGGCGCGCTCAGGCGGACTTTCGGTCGAGGACAGCGCCGCGCTGACGGCGCGCATCACCATCATGTCGGTGTCTATGGCGCTGGTCCTGACCTTCGCCAAGCTGTTCGGCTGGTGGTTCGGCGGGTCGGTCGCGCTCCTGGCCTCCTTGGCCGACTCGGCGCTGGACGTGGTCGCCGCCCTCGGCACCTTCATCGCCGTGCGGGTCGCGGTAAGTCCCCCCGACGCCGAACACCGGTTCGGCCACGGCAAGGCGGAGGCGTTCGCGAGCCTTCTCCAGGCGGGGCTGGTGTTCGCGGCAGCGGCGCTGGTCGGCCAGGAATCGATCATGCACCTGATCTATGCACGACCCGTGTCGGCGGAGGGATGGTCGCTCACCATCATGCTGCTCTCGCTGGCGCTGACGGCGGCGCTGGTGTGGGCGCAGGACAGGGTGCTGGCGAAAACGCCGTCCGTGGCGGTGGCGGGCGACCGCGCGCACTATGCCGCCGACTTCGCCTCCAACATCGCTGCGCTGATCGGGATCGGGCTTGCGATCTGGACCCGCGATCCGCGCTGGGACGCGGCGGCCGGCCTCTTCGTCATGCTGTGGCTGGTGTGGGGCGCGATCCAGGTACTCCGCGACGCCACCTCCCACCTGATGGACCACGAGCTCGCGGCGGAGGACCGCCAGGCCATCGTGCAGGCGGTGCTCAAGGACGGACGAATCCGCAACGTCCACGAGCTCCGCACCCGCGCCTCGGGCCCGACCGTGCACATCCAGATGCACATCGACCTCGATCCGCATCAGAGCTTGCTGCAGGCGCACGAGATCGTGGAGGGCGCGGAGGAGCGCGTGCTGGCCACCTTCCCCGCCGCTGACGTGCTGATCCACCCGGACCCGGAGGGCCACGCCGAACCCCACGGCCGGTTCGGCGAGGAGACGCGTTAGGCGGCCGGGATTGCACGCCAAAATAGACGGTTTGAACTCACTTGAGCGGGGGGCCACCTACCCCGCCGCTTCGGTGGCGACGGCGTCCTCCAACGGGTGGGACAACCGGGTCACCATCTCCTTTGGACACACCTGCCAGAACCGGCCGCGCATCACCTCCCAGTCGTGGAGCAGGGTATCGGCCAGCGCTGAGCCGGTTTCCGTGTGGTGGCGCTCGATCAGCCGCTTCAGCACGCCCTCCCAATGGGCGGAGGCGAGCCGGGTCAGGACCACGCTCTCGCCGTTCACCCGCTGCTGGAACCGGTCATCCAGGTCCAGCACAAAGACCATGCCGCCGGTCATGCCCGCCGCGAAGTTCTTGCCGGTGGGCCCGAGGATCACCGCCATGCCGCCGGTCATGTACTCGCACGCATGATCGCCCGCGCCTTCCACGACCGCCGTCACACCCGAGTTGCGCACCGCAAAGCGCTCACCCACACGTCCCGCTGCAAACATCCGCCCAGCCGTCGCACCGTACAGCGCCACGTTGCCCAGGATGCAGTGCTCTTCCGAATGCTCCGCCGCAGAACCCACAGCGCGCACGATCAGGTCCGCCCCGCTCAGACCCTTGCCGACGAAGTCGTTCGCCTGCCCAGTCAGCACCAGCGTCGTCCCTTCACTCGCAAACGCGCCAAAGCTCTGCCCGGCCACACCGTCCAGCTCGAATGTCGCG
>JASLDZ010000011.1 GCA_030151985.1 Caulobacteraceae bacterium
AGCGCCTGTTGGGATCGGTATAGCCGGCGTCCCAGCTCTGGTCGTAGACGTCGGTGGCGATGATGTCGACGACGTCGTCGCCGGGGTAGCTGACGTCGGGCCATTGCTGCTGCATCAGAAGCGCCGGGTTCCAGACGAACCTGAACTTCGCGCCGGGAACCGCGCGCATGATCTGGACCACGTGGCGGAAGGCGGCGGAATAGTCGCGTTCGTGGCCCTTGAACGCCCACGGATACCAGCCGCCATTGAATTCCCAGCCGAGGCGCAGGTATGCGTCCGGGAAGCCGTTGCTGACCAGCGTCTGGGCGAGCTTGGTGTAATGGCTGTCCTGCTTGCCGGACGCCACGTCCGCCAGCGAGGTGCCCTGGACGGTCAGGGGCACGCTTTCCGCCAGCTGGTAGCCGGAGCCCTTCCACCCGCCGATCCCCCAGCCCGCGTCGTTGTCGAAGCTGGTCCAGCTGTCGAAGGCGATGAAGTCGACAACGCCGTCGACCTTCTTGCCGATGTATTTCTCGAACGCCGGAAGCGCCTTGCGGCCATCCGATCCGTTACCCTTGTAGACGAACAGAGGCGAAGCGCTGGCAGACCCCGCGGCGACCGCCGCAAGAGCCGCCGCGCACGCAGCCGTCTTCAGTCCTCGCGATGAGGCGCGAAACATCGGCAGTTCTCCAATCTTGCCCCAGAGAGGCGGACTTCTTGTCGCCTCGGTTGGGCGAGACCCTCGCACCCGGGTGTTTAAAGGAGCTGTGCCGTTGATGGTTTAAGCGCGTTAACGTTAGGGCTGCAAAACACAGCGTGTTCGTCCATCGAGACTGCTGCGGCGCGGCCGAGTCTTCTTCTGCGACAGGGCTATCGAAACGGCCAAACCCGCCTGATGACGTTCGCACCGTCGCTTGTGCAAGGCTGCTCCGGCGGGCGTGGGCGCCGCCGGAACCCTGACGTTCACCATCGCTACACTTGTAAAGCCGTCTCGCGGAAGGGAAGCGGCTTCAACTAGGGATTTCCCATGTAGAAGTGGCCGACGCCGCCTTTGGTGTCCCAAGTCATGACGCTCATGACGCCCCACGACGTCTTCAGCGTTCCGTCAAGATTGGCGACACCCACCTTCTGGCTGCGGGAGAGACGCAGGATGTAGTGGTGCGTCGTGGCGGTGGACGGGAAACTCAAGGCCACCACCGCGCTGCCGTCGGCGTTCGGCAGCACGCTCGCCGATCCGCCGTCGGTGACAGAGACGCTCGCGGGCGCGGGCTTGGCGGGCGCGGACAGCACGGTCTTCAGGGCCGCGCCGGCGGCGGGATACTGGCCGCCGGAGACCAGGCCGTTGAAATCCGGCGCCGGGAAGTCCCAGTAGCCGGAGAAGGCGCTCTGGCGGACGAAGGCGGCCATGTTCTGGATGAACAGGGGATCGTCGCCGCCCCCGTGACCGTCGGGCCGGATCCCCGTCGCCCACTCCGGGAAGGCCAGGGGCTTGGCGTGCTTCGCCGCGTAATCGGCCACCGCCTTCACGCCCCAGGGATCGCCCAGAACGCTCGCCCATCTGCGCGCGGGGTCGGTGTAGCCGCTCACCCAGCTCTGGTTGTAGGCGTCGGTCGCGACGACGTCGACGACGTCGTCGCCCGGATAGCCCTGATCGGGAGCGCCCTGGTTGACGAAGAGCGCGGTGTTCCAGACGAAGCGGAAGCGCGCTCCAGGCTGGGCCCGCATCAGGCCGACCACGTGGCGAAAGGCGGCGCGGTAGTCGGCCTCGTGGCCGTGGAAGGCCCAGGGGTACCAGGATCCATTGAACTCCCAACCGAGCCGCAGCGCGGCGTCGGGGAAGCCTGCGGCGATCAGCGTCTGCGCCAGCTTGACGAAGTGGGCGTCCTCCGCCCCGGCAGCCACCTGCGCCAGCGACGTGCCCTGAACGGTCAGGGGCACGCTTTCGGCGAGCTTGTAGCCGGACCCCTTCCACCCGGTGACGCCCCAGCCCGCGTCGTTGTCGAAGCTCGTCCAGCTGTCGAAGGCGATGAAGTCGACCACGCCGTCCGCCTTGCGCCCGACGTAGGCCTCGAATGCGGGCAGTTTGCTCCGGCCGTCGGAGCCGTTGCCCTTGTAGACGTAGAGATCGCCGGCTGAAGCGGCCGCGCCCGAGGCGAGCGCAAGACCCAACGCGGCCGCGAACCGCAGCCCGCCTAAAACCCTTCTCATGTGCTTTACCTGTTACGCGGGGCCCAACCTCGGGCCCCGGACGCGTCAAATGGCACGCTCGCGGCTTAATCAGGGCGGACCAATCGATGTTAAAAGCTGCGCTTAATCCATGAGTTGACGCGGAGCCTGCGTCCCCCGTCCTGCGCTGCGGCGCGGCAGGCGCCGAGCACCTTGCCTGCCGCTGCGGCGTTCAGCCTTGATTGACTCCCCCCTGGCCGGGACTTAACCAAACCCCCTGCTGGGCGCGGGATGGGCGGAGCTGTGGAGGCTCTCGACGGCGCCAGGGGCCGCCTTGGCATCCCGTTTGCAACCTGGCGAGGATGCGAGCCTCAATGACCTCGATCGCGGGCCCATCGTCGGTGTCGCGCCGCCTCACGCGTCCTTCGCTGGGTCTGGGCGTGCTGGCGCTGGGCGTCGCGGCGATCGCCGTGCCCACGCTGGTGGAGAACCTGCACCAGAGCTGGGCGTCCGAGCAGGGGCAGGCGGGGCCGATCGTCCTGGCGCTCGGCCTGTGGCTCGTGGTGCGCCGCTGGCCCGAGATGCGGGCGGCGGGTCGTCCTGGGTCGATCCCGCTGGGTGCGGCCGCGGGGTTGGTGTTGGGAGCGGCCTATGTGCTTGGCCGGGTCGCCGACCAGTTCCTGGTCGAGAGCTACGCCGTCTACGGCCTCGCTCTGGTGGCGCTCTACCTCCTCGTCGGGTGGCCGGGCCTGCGCAAGGGCTGGTTTCCGCTCCTCTACCTCGTGTTCGCGCTGCCTGCGCCGTACACCTTGACCTGGACGCTCACGAGCCACCTGCGGCTCTGGATCACCCAGGCGGCGGTCGCGCTGTTCCAGACGCTGGGGTTCTCCATCGTGCGCGACGGGCTGAACATCTTCGTGGACCAGTACGAGCTGGCGGTGAAGGAGGCTTGCTCGGGCATGAACTCCCTGATCAGCCTCAGCGCCATCGGGCTGATCTACCTGCACATCCGCCGCGCGCCGCCGCCTTGGTACATCGCTCTGTTCGCCGTGCCGATCGTGGGCTTTGCGATCCTCGGCAACTTTGCACGTGTCGCCATTCTGATCCTCCTGACCCGTGGCTTCGGGGACGCGGTGGCGCAGGGCTTCCTGCACCAGACCGCCGGGCTTGCGACCTTCGCCGTGGCGCTTCTGGGCGTGATGGGGCTGGACGCGATCGCCGCGCCCTTCCTCCTGAGCTCGCGCCGGAGCGCCCGTCCATGAGCCCGACTTCACCCCCCGCCCGTCCCGCCTCCGAGGCCGCGGCGCTGGACCGGCGTCTTCTGCTGATCGGGGGCGGCCTTCTTTTGACCGCGGGCGGTGCGGCGGCGATGACGCCCCGACGTTTCGAGCGTCAGCTCGGCCGCCAGAAGGTGGACGAGCTCTTGCCGAGCGCCTTCGGCCCCTGGCGTGAACGGCCAAGGGGCGACGTCATCGTGCCCGAGGACTCGCAGCCGACCAGCGTCTACGATCAGGTTGCCATCCGGACCTTCATGCAGGAGGGCGCCCCGGACATCGCGCTCCTGATCGCCTACGGCTCGGCCCAGAGCGGGCTGATGAAGGTGCATAGGCCGGAGGTCTGCTACGCCAGCGCGGGCTTCAAGATCTTGGGCGCGCACGACGCGGACGTGGCGCTCACGCCCCGGGCGCACGTGCCGGCTCGAGCCTTCGAAGGGGTTCGCGACGCCCGGCGCGAGCAGGTGCTCTACTGGACACGCGTAGGCGAGGGCTTTCCGACCAGCATGAACGGCGAACGCTGGGCCTCCTTCCGCGCGGGCTTAAGAGGCGTGATCCCGGACGGCGTGCTGGTCCGCTTCTCCACGATCGCCGACGACCCGCAAGCGGGCGAGCGGCTGCTCGCGGGCGCGGCCCGCGACCTCGTCGCCTCCGCTTCCGTCCCTGCGCGACGGCTGCTCACCGGATCGCTGTTGTCCGCCTGAGGCGGTCTGGCCCGACCCTTGCTTGCGCCCAAGAGCATGTGCCGCATCGCGCGGCTTCGAACAGGTGTGCTTCTCTGCGACGCCCCGGCGGATTAAGCCGGCGCCGCGAACAAGGTTTCAGGGGGACGGATCGTGCAGGAACGCAAACAGCGCCTGAAGGCGAAGGTGGCGGGAGCCGCCCTGATCGCCATGCTGGCGGGCTGCGGCCAGAAGACGCCCAAGGGGCAGGTGCTGGCGGTGGTGAACGGGCAGGAAGTGACCGCGCAGGACGTCGCGGCCGAAGCGCGCGCGCGCAAGATCGGCGGCAAGGCCGACCAGAAGGCGCTGCTCAACGAAGTGGTCGGCCGCGTGCTCCTGGCGCAGGACGCTCACAACAGAAAGCTGGACCGCTATCCGGGCTATCCGGCCGACATCAGCCGCCTGCAGCAGGCGTTCGTGGCCGAGAAGGTGCTGGCCAAGGACCTGAGGGCGCCTGCGCCTCCCAGCGACGCCCAGGTCCGCGACTTCATCGCCGCCCACCCGTTCGCCTTCGCCAATCGACAGAAGCTGGCGGTCGAATTGATCCGCTACACGCCGGGCGCCGCGGCCAAGACGATCGGAGATCCGAGCTCGCTTCAAGCCGCCAAGGCGAAGCTTACGAGCCTCAACATCACCTTCGACCAGGCCAAACAGGTGCTCGACACCGCCGCGGTGCCGAGCCAGCTCGCGCAGCACCTGGTCGCGACGCCCAACGGGCAATACGTGCAGTTCCTGCAGAACGGCGTGATCGTGGGCATGGTGATCGACGCCCGTGAACCGATCGCGATCCCGGAGGCCCAGCAGGTCGCCATCGCACGTCAGGCGATGGGTCGTGCGGCCGCCGAACAACAGGTCCGCGGGCTCGTCGACCGGCTTCGGGCTCGCGCCAAGATCAGCTACCAGCCGGGCCTGGCCCCGCCGCCGCCCACCGCGGCGAGCGCCACGCCGGCCCCCGGAGCCGAGATGCCGCCGCCTGCGGCCGCGGCCGGAACGCCGGCGGCGCCGGGCGTCTCCTAGCGGCGCGCGGCGCGCGAGAGGGAGCGGTGCGGACGCAACCCGCGGGCGCCCCTCCGCGTGGTCAGGGCTTGGGCGTCTGCTGGAAGGGCTTCAGCATGGCCAGGGTGAACAGGACCACGAAGGCGAAGAACGCGTAGGCGGGAATCTCAAAGCCGTTGTTGCCCAGGATGTCGGCGCCCGCGCAGCCCAGGGCCGCCACCGCATACCGCCAGAGCGGGATCGGATCCGGCTCGGCGGCGGCGGAGCGCTGCAGGTAGAGGATGGCCAGTCCCGCGAACAGCGCGATGGAGATGATGTCGTAGATCGATTTCATAGGGAGGTCGCGCCCCGGTCGATAGGTCTTCTGCCCCTAACGCCGTGACGGTTAAGAGATTGGTGAGCGCGTCGGGCGCTTCTGGTGGAGCGCCCGACGCCGCAGCACCCTAGGCCGCGACCGTTCCGCTGCGCCGCCGCCGCAGACGCAGCGCCGTCCCCAAGACGCCGACCGCAAGGATCATCAGCGACCAGACGGCCGGCTCGGGCGCTGCGGAAACGGCCACGCTCGAGGCTTCGAAGATGAAGTTGTCGGACAGGTTGTCGGGCCCGGTGAAGGCGGTGTCGAAGTAGCCGAGCCCGAAGCCCGTGAACTGCGTCGGGATCGTCAGGTCGGTGGGGAGCGGTTGTCCGGGGCCGATCTGGAACACCGTCGCCGAGTTGTCGCCGGCGAGCGACTGTCCGCTCGCCGACGCGCCGTCGATGTCGTAGGCCCCGTCGGTCCAGTCGAAGTTGGCCGCGCCGATGCTGACGCTCGCCTGGTAGTCCGGCGTGTAGGTGTAGCTGTAGCCGTCGATACGGATGGTGGCCTGCGTGATGGCGGCCGGCGTGAACGGGAAGTCGGTGTCGATCTCGTCGTAGACGCCAGGCAGGCCGGAGCGGACGCCGCCCAGGCTCGTGTCGTAGCGGTAGGTGACGCTGAGCGCGTCGCCGGCCTGCACGCCGCCTCCGAAGAGGCCCAGGACGTCCACGCCGGAGTCGAGGGTGCCGGTGAAGATCAGGTCGTAGGTGGCGGCCCGCGCCTGGGGCGCTGCGGCCAGCGCCAGGGCCGCGCCCGCGGCGGCGAGAAGGGGACGAAGGGTCATGGGATGAACTTTCGGCATGAGATCACAAGCTTTACGGGTTGGTCGCCGTCTGCGGCGTTCCGGCGGCCGGAAGGTCGCTGAGACCGAGGAGCTGCCGGACCCGCGGAGTCCCGTTCCCCACGATGTAGGAGTAGACCGGCGAGGCTGACTTGTCGGTGTATTTGCCGTCGAAGCTCGGGATGTTCCGGTTGTAGACCACCTTACCTCCCGCGTTCTGAGCCGCGGCTTGCGCGTAGAGGTAGGGGTTGATGTTGCCCTGGGGCCCGTTCTTCTGGACGTAGAGCGCCAACGCTCCCACAAATTCCGGTGATGAGACCGAGGTGCCGATCACGCCGCCGAGGGCGCCGCCGACGTAGACCAGGACGGCGCTTCGGTTGGGTCCGCAGGGCTGGAATGAGATGCCTCCGGGGCAGCCGCCGACGTGCATGCCGACGTCAGGCAGGGTGCGCACGCTCGTCGTACCGGTCGCCACCAGCGCCTGGTAGGAGGGCCTCGTGAAGAGCTGCGAGAGGCCGCCGCCGGCGCCCCAGTAGCCCCCGGTCGCGGGCTTGCCGGTACCGTAAGGGTCGTGAGGGATTTCCGGGTCGCCGAGGCCGTTCTCGCCGGCGTAGGTCGACGACAGGTCCGCTCCCTTGGTGGTCAGGAGGTTGCCGCCGCCGACCGCGGTGACGTGGGGGCTTGAGGCGGGATAGCCGACGCCGGGAGTGAAGCGCGCCACCAGCGGGCTCGAGGGATCGAAGTAGCTGACGTCGGGGCACGCCATGCCGCCCTCGTCGTTGGAGCTCGCCACGAAGGTGATGCCCTCGGCGTTCCCCTGCTTGAAGATCTCCTCGTAGAGCGCCAGCGTGTCGGGGCCGCCGCCGTACGCCGGAAGAAACTGCGCCTCGCAGCCCGAGAAGGACGAGTTAACCAGCGAATAGTAGGTCGAGTTGTCGTCCTTCTTGCGCTCGACGATGTAGAAGTACCCGCCGATGATGTTGAAGTCGGACAGGTTGGGGATATCGACCAGGGTGACGTGCGCGCCGGGGGCGCCGCCCAGGACCTGCTGAACATCGAGCGAAGCTTCGGTGGACCCGTTGGGGTTGAAGGGCTGGGCCCCCAGTGGCGCCACGTGTTCGATCGTTGGGTTGGGCGTCCCCGAGACGGCGCTGAACTTCTCATGGTCGAACATCTTGGCGATGTCGCTGTCGAGCGCATCGTATTCCATGAGGACGGCGACGTTGACGCCGGTCCCGTCCAGGCGCTGGCCGTTCACCGTGGCGTTGTAGGCCGGGTAGTCGTAGGCCTGCTTCAGATCGGTGAACCAGTACGGTCCGTTGGGCGCGTAGCGGTTGTTGACGTCGATCGTGGCGGTCTTGCGCGACTGGGGATGCATCTTGGGCAAGCCGGTGAAGGCGGGCGTGACCGAACCGGGCGCCACTCCCGAAGGCAGCACCGGCTTGGTCGTCGAGATGACGACGGACTGTCCGGTGGACAGCCCGACGTTCAGGAGGTTGACCGAAAGCGCCTTGGCGACGGTCGCGGCGGGGCCGCTGACCTGGATCAGCCGGCCGGTCACGCCGGTCACCGTCAGCCCCTGCGCGCCGAGCGAGCTCACTGCCTGGGCGATCGTGTCGCTGGTGGGACCGAACTGCGTGTCGAACTGGCCGGGCGTCAGGAAGTGGTGATAGCTCGTAGACTTAGGGTCCTGCTGGGCGGCGAGAAGCGCGTCCAGGCCGGCCGCGTCCCTCAAGGGAAGCGCGACGGTGAACTGCACGACGTCGCCGGCCGCGACGGGCGTGCTCGTGACGGTGGGAGGAAGCGTTGTTCCCGCCCTCGCCTGCGACCCGAGCGCACCGAGCGCCAACACCGTCAAACCCGCTGCGATGGCGCGCATGGCCATACCCCCAATACTTAACGAGGGCCGCACCCTCCGACGAAGCGAGGGGGTCGCGCAAGGCGCCTTTTTTTCGTCTCGAATACGCAATGCGCCGCCGGCGTCGCCGTAACCCACTGTTTCAGGGCGGCTTTCAACGCCGGCGGGATGTTCACGATCCCGTGATCACGTTCGGTGATGCGGCTCGATCAGTCTTAAGCCTGCGCCGGCCGGTTGCCCCGCCCAGGTCCTCGCGCTCTGCGTGTCTTATCTGCCGCGTTGTGCGAGATTCCTCGCGCGACGGACGAGCCGGCGTGACAAGCCGCGTCCCTTGGACCTTATATCGTTGAAGAGGCGTTAAGTCTTAAGGTGGGGGGAGGGCTTCGCGTTGCGAGGAGGTTCGGCCGGGGGGCGGATCGCGGCGGCCGCGATCCTCTCCGCCGCAGTGTTGACGCCAGACGTCGCGGGGGCGCGCCTCTCGTCCGCCGGGCCCCAGTCAAGCCCGTCCTCGGAGGCTGCGGCTCAGTCCACGCTGGCTGAGCAGGCGCTGCGGCCGTTCCTGATCACTGAGGATGTGCCGTGCCCGCCGCAGAGCCATGCTCCGGCCGGAGCGGTCAAGCGCCGCCCGCACAGGCGCGTTCGTCGCCATGTCGTGCACGCGAAGATCGTGAGACCCAAGCCCAAGCCCGTGCTCGCGAAACCTCGTCCGCGCCACCGCCCGGTTCATCATCGTCGTCGTCCCGTGGTGGCCGCCTCTGCCGCCAAGCCTGTGAGTACGCGATGCGAGGTGCTGCACTCCGACTGGCTGCGCGCGATGACGCCGATTACGCATGATCGCGTGGTGCTGCTTCCGGCGGCCTACGAAACTCCGGACAGCCTCGCTCTGCCCGTCTTCTACCCGGTGGCGGATACGCGGGTTCTGGGCGCCAGCCCCTTCGCCAATCCCACGCTGCCCTTCGGCGGCGGCCCGGGCGTCGATGTGACGCCCTCGCCGCCCGGCGGTCCGACGATTCCGCCCCCGACCACGCCGCCGCCTCCCGGAGGCCCTCCGGTCGTTCCACCCGTCTCGGCGGCCCCGGAGCCCGCGGTCTGGCTGCAGATGATGAGCGCGGTCGCTCTGATCGGCGAGGCTCTGAGACGCCGGCGGCGGCTGCGGCCTCTGTAAAGCGCTAGAGCTCGCTCGCCTCGCGCTCGTAGGTCATCTCGACCTCATCCCCGATGGCGCAGAGGCGGATCTGCATGGCGGCGGCCGCCGGTACGCCGACGGTCCCAAGCGTCGCCTGTTCGCTAACCTGGTCGGCGGCGTAGAGCTGCAGTTGCGCCTGCGCACGCGCCTTCAGCGCGTCATAGCCGAGGTCGCGCGTGCGCAGGCTCAAGGACGACAGCCGGTGGCGGGCGTCGAAGCGCAGGGTGACCTCCGACCAGACCACCTCGCCCATCCTCAAGTTGCGGTAGATGAGGGTGTCGGATCCGGAGCCGCCCGTCTCGGGCTGCGCGTCCTCGGGCAGCAAGCGCTGAGCTTGCGCAACCGATGATCCGAGGAAGGTCTGAGCTGATGCGGCCGAAGAAGCGGCGGTCAGGACTACCGAGATCAGGCCGGCGAGAAGCCGCTTCTGCGGGATCATGGGGGCGCGCCTTGTATAACGACGCGTCAACTTTACCGGGACGTCCCTGACAAAGCCTTCAGGACTGTGGTTTCAAGTCCGTTCATCCTGCTGCGGGCGGTGAACGCCTCGTCAAGGCTTGGCGGCGACGACCCAACAGCTGGAGCCGGGCGCCCTTCGCTGTTCGCTCGCGCAGACCGCGCGCGCTCGCGCCAGCGAGGGGGCGAGCAGTCGTGCTCGAAAAACCGCCGCCCTTGTTGGCGCGAGGCTGACTTCGCCGGGCAACCCGGATGTGGCCGAGGCGCCGGCCCGGACCTGGGCAAGCGCGCGCTCGGCCGCGGCGCG
>JASLDZ010000014.1 GCA_030151985.1 Caulobacteraceae bacterium
GATCGGCTGATCGGACGCGAGGCGCCCGTGGTGATCGAGGGCGCCGCGCGCGATTGGCCGCTGGTCGAGGCCGGGCGGGAGGGGCCGGGGGCGGCGATCGCCTATCTGCGCCGGTTCTACGGCGGCCGGCCGGGCGTGCTCTACGTCGGCGAGCCTCGCATCGAGGGCCGCTTCTTCTACGACGCCACCGCGACCGCCATGAACTTCACCGCCGAGCGCGCCCCGCTCGACGCGGCCATGCAGCGTATGGCCGAGACGCTGGGCCAGGCCGACGCGCCCTCGCTCTACGCCGGCTCGACCGACGCGGAGCTGTTCTTTCCCGGCCTTCGCGCCGACAACCCGCTGCCGCTGGCCGAGGAGATCGCGGCTGAGCACCCGCTGGTGAGCCTCTGGATCGGCACGCGCACCGTCGCCGCGACCCACTACGACATGAGCAACAATCTGGCCGTGTGCGCCGTGGGGCGGCGGCGGTTCACCCTCTTCCCGCCCTCCCAGACCGCCAATCTCTACCCGGGCCCGCTGGAGCCCACTCCCGCCGGGCAGGTCGTCAGCATGGTCGACGTGCGCGCGCCCGACCTGCATCGCTATCCCCGCTTCGCCGACGCGCTGGCCCACGCCGTGACAGCCGAGCTCGAGCCCGGCGACGCGGTGATCTATCCGGCGCTGTGGTGGCACGACGTGGAGGCGCTCGAGCCCTTCAACGTGCTGGTGAACTGGTGGTGGAACACCGTCCCGGCCTTCATTGACACGCCGATGATCACGCTCCTGCACGGGCTCTTGAGCCTGCGGGACCGGCCGCAGGCCGAAAGGGCGGCGTGGCGCGAGCTCTTCGACTACTACGTCTTCGGCGATCCCGCCGGCGCGGCCGAGCACCTGCCCGCGGCGGCCCGCGGGGCTCTGGCGCCGCTGGACGAGCGCCAGGCGCGCCGGCTTCGCGGCCAGCTCCTCAACCGGATGAACCGCTGATGACGGGGCGCGGCGCGAAGACCCGGGTGGTGATCTGCGGCGGCGGCACGGCCGGCTGGCTGGCGGCGGCGGCGCTGTCCCAGCAGCTCGGGCCGCTCCTGGAGATCACCCTCGTCGAGAGCGAGGCGCTCGGCACGGTGGGCGTGGGCGAGAGCACCATCCCCACCGTGCGCGCCTTTCACACGCTGGCGGGGGTGGACGAGCGCGAGTTCCTGCGGGCCGCGCGCGCCACCTTCAAGCTCGGCATCTCCTTCGAGGAATGGGGGGCGATCGGCCAGCGCTACTTCCACTCCTTCGGGGAGGTGGGCCGCTCCACCTGGATGGGCGGTTTCCAGCACATGTGGCTCCAGGCCCAAGACGACGGCCTCGAGACGCCGCTGACCGACTACTGCATCGAGCTGCGCGCGGCCGAGGAGAACCGCTTCGCCGCCGGCGGGCCGGCGCGGCTCAACTACGCCTACCACCTCGACGCGGTAGGCTACGCCGCCTTCCTTCGGCGGCTGAGCGAGGCGAGAGGCGTCAACCGCGTCGAGGGCCGCATCGTCGAGGTGCGCCACGCGCACGGCCTGATCGAGGCGGTGCGGCTGGAGGATGGCCGGACGCTCGAAGGCGACCTCTTCATCGACTGCACCGGCTTCGCCGCGCTCCTGATCGGCAAGGCGTTGGGCGCGGGCTACGAGGACTGGAGCCCGTGGCTCGCGACCGACAGCGCGGTGGTGGTGCAGACGGCGGCCACCGAACCGGCGCGCCCCTACACCCGCGCCATCGCCCACAGGGCCGGCTGGCGGTGGAAGATCCCGTTGCAGCACCGCGTCGGCAACGGCCTCGTCTATCAGCGCGCCGAGATGAGCGACGACGAGGCCCGTGCGCTGCTCATGGGCGGCATCGAGGGCGAGGCGGTGACCGAGCCGCGGGTGATCCGCTATCTCGCCGGCCGCCGGGAGGACGCGTGGCGCGGCAACTGCGTGGCGTTGGGGCTCAGCTCCGGCTTCGTGGAGCCGCTGGAGTCCACCTCCATCCACCTGATCATGATCGGCGTGACCCGGCTCCTCCAGATGTTCCCCTTCGGCGGCCCGAGCCCCGCGCTGGCCAGGCGCTACAACGATCTCGCCCGCGGCGAGCTGGAGCGCATCCGCGACTTCGTCGTGCTCCACTACCACCTGACCCGCCGCGACGACTCCGACTTCTGGCGGCGCATGCGCGCGATGGAGGCGCCGGAGACGCTTCGCGAGCGCATGGCCCTGTTCCGCGAGCAGGCCCACGCCTACCAGGGCGAGGCCGATCTCTTCCGCGCGGACTCCTGGGTGCAGGTGATGCTCGGCCAGGGGCTGGAGCCTTCCGCCGGCCACCGGATGGGCGCCCTGTTCCAGCCTCGGCAGCTGCGCGAGGCGCTGGGCGACCTCCAACGCGGCGTCGCCCAGGCGGTCGCCCGCCTGCCCCAGCACCAGGCCTTTCTCGACCGCTACCTCACCGAGGCTGCGACCTGATCCCTTCAGCCGACGGAGCTTGCCCCATGCGCCCCACTCGCAGGACCTTCGGTCAGGCCGCGCTTGGCGGCGGCGGCCTGCTCGTCGCCGGCCGGGCGCTGGGCGCGACGCCCTCGCTGCGGACCTTTCCGCAGGGCTTCAAGTGGGGGTGCGCCACGGCCTCCTACCAGATCGAGGGCGCCGTGAACGAGGACGGCCGGGGATCGACCATCTGGGACGTCTTCTCCCACACGCCCGGCAAGATCATCGACGGCAAGACGGGCGACGTGGCCTGCGACAGCTACCACCGATACAAGGAAGACGCCCGGCTGCTCAAGAACATGGGCGTGTCCACCTACCGCCTGTCGATCGCCTGGTCTCGGATCTTCCCCGATGGTCGCGGGCAGCCGAACGCCAAGGGCGTCGACCACTACAACCGCGTCATCGACAACCTGCTGGACGAGGGGATCGCGCCCTACGTCACGCTGTTCCACTGGGACCTGCCGTCGGCCCTGCCGGGCGAGTGGCGGAACCGCGACACCGCCTACGCCTTCGGCGACTACGCGGGGTACATGGCCGGAAAGCTGTCGGACCGGGTGCGGCACTTCTTCACGGTCAACGAGCTGCGGTGCTTCACCGACATCGGCCACATCGAAGGCCGCCACGCGCCGGGCTTGAAGTTGGCGCAGGGGCCGGCGAACCAGGTGCGCCACCACGGCGTGCTGGCCCACGGTCTGGGCGTTCAAGCCATCCGCGCCCACGCCCGCGCCGGAACGTTGGTGGGCCTGGCCGACAACACCAACATCTACATGCCTGCGCTGGAGACGCCCGAGTACATCAAGGCCGCCCAGACCGCGACGCGGGAGGAGAACGCCATGTTCCTCACCGCCATCCTGGAGGGCCGCTACACGGACCGCTACCTCAGCAGCCAGGGCGCCGACGCGCCCAAGGTGAACGCGGGCGACATGCAGATCATCGGCTCGCCCTTGGATTTCGTGGGCATCAACTGCTATTCCGGCAGCCAGGTCAGACCCCTTGGCGAAGGTGAGTCGAGCGCCGACTACGTCATCCTCCCGACGCTCGCGCATTCTCCGCGGATGATCTCGCCCTGGCTCTATGTGAAGCCGGATTCGCTGTATTGGGGCGTGCGCAACACCGCCGAGCTGTGGAATCCCAAGGCGATCTTCATCACAGAGAATGGCTGCTCCGCCGACGACAAGGTGCTGCCGGGCGGTCACGTGGACGACGGCGACCGCATCGAATACCTGCGAAGCTACCTGACGGAGCTGCAGCGCGCGACGTCCGAGGGCTTTCCCGTACAGGGATACTTCCTGTGGAGCCTGATGGACAACTTCGAGTGGGCGGACGGCTACACCAACCCGTTCGGAGTCCACCACGTGGACTACGCCACCCAGACGCGCACGCCCAAGCTTTCGGCCCTGTGGTATCGCCAGCTGATCGCCCGCAACGCCCTGGTCTAGGGAAGAACGCTTCGATGAGCCGAGGGGGGCGGCGGCGAGGCGGCGGGGTGACCGTCGCGGACGTGGCGCGCCGGGCGGGCGTGTCGCCGATGACGGTCTCGCGCGTCGTCAACGGAGAGCTGAGCGTACGCAGCGCCACGCGCGAAGCGGTCGAACTCGCCGTGCGTGAGCTCAACTACTCCCCGAACCTCGCCGCCCGCAGCCTGGTGACCGCCGAAGTGCGGATCGGGGTGATCTACTCGAACCCGTCGTCGGCCTTCCTCAGCGAGTTCCTCGTCGGGGTCCTGGACGCCGCGCAAGTGGTCGGGGCGCAGGTCGTGCTGGTCCGCAGCGAAGAGGGGGATCTGACGGACCTGGAGGCGATGAACCGCCTGATCCGCGGGGGCGTCACCGGCGTGATTCTTCTGCCTCCCCATAGCGAGTCCGACAGTCTGCGGGCGGCGCTGGCCGACGCCCAGTTGCCAGCGGCCGTCGTCGCGCCGGGTCGACCGGTTCGCGACATGATCTGCGTGCGCATGGACGACGAAGCCGCCGCCTTCGAGGTAGGCCGGTTGCTGCTGGCGCTGGGCCATCGCCGCATCGGCCTGATCGGGGGAGCGCCGAAGCACGCGTCGAGCCATGCGCGGCGGAAGGGGCTGGAGTCGGCGGTCGGAGAGGTCGCCGGCGCGACCATCGCCTTCGCGCAAGGCCACTACGATTTCGAGTCCGGCCTGGCTGCGGCCGAGGCCCTTCTGGACCGCGCTGAGCGCCCGACCGCCATCTTCGCCTCCAACGACGACATGGCGGCCGCCGCCATCTCCGTGGCGCACCGGCGCGGCATGGACGTGCCCGGCGATCTCTCCGTCGTCGGCTTCGACGATACGGCCACCGCGCTCGCTCTGTGGCCCCCGCTGACGACCGTGCACCAGCCGGTGCGTGAGATGGCGGCTTCGGCGGTCGAGCTCCTGGTCCTGCGCGTCCGAGGCCGCGACGACGGCGCTCCCATCGATCGGGTGCTGCGTCACGATCTGATCAACCGTCAGTCCGTCGCACCGCCCCTCTCATGACGATGAAGGGGAGCAACCACGGCCGGAGCCCCTGGCTTGGGAAGGCGGCTGGAGGGAACGGATCGCGTTTCTCCTTCGACTAACCCGCTGGCGCTCCGCCTTCACAATTCGGGCCGCGAGGTCTGATGAATGTAATGAAATTGATCTTCATTACCGACGCCACGCTGCTGGTCTGTTGAACCTTTCTCTAAAGTCGAACCATTTCGCGGCAGGAGAGCAACTCTTGTCCGCCCTCGCCATGTTGGCAGGCTGAGCGGGCCCACGTCGCGGCGCCGCCTGGAGCCCTGAATCGCCAGTCGCGCGAAACGCCCCTCGAGCGGCTGCCGACTTGCGCTACAGAGCGGGTCAGCGAGAAGAGGGGCGGTATGGCGCGAGCTTCCCGGCGGTCCAAGGGCGTGGTGACGATCGTCGATGTGGCGCGGCGCGCCGGGGTCTCGCCGATGACCGCGTCGCGGGTCGTCAACGGCGAGCCCAGCGTCCGGGCCAGCAGTCGGGAGGCGGTCCAGACGGCGATCCGCGAGCTGAACTACACGCCGAACCGCGCGGCCCGCAGCCTCGTCACCGCCGACGAAGTCCGGATCGGCCTGATCTGCCCGGAACGCTCATCGGCTTTCATGAGCGAGGTGTTCGTCGGGGTGCTCGACGCGGTGCAGGCCGCGGGCGTGCACATCCTCCTGGAGCGCTGGGCCGAAGAGACCGCGCATGATCCCGAGGTGGTGCGCCGACTCGTCCGTGCGGGCGCGAGCGGCGTGGTCCTGCTTCCGCCCTTCAGCGAATCCCTCGTGTTCCGGCAGGTCATCGAGGAGGAGGCGCTGGCCGCCGCCGTCGTCACGCCCGGACGGCCGGTGCCGGACATGGTCTGCGTGCGGATGGACGACCGGAGCGCCGCCTACGACGTGGGCAGGCACCTGCTGGAGCTGGGCCACAGGCGCATCGGCCTGATCGGCGGGGATCCGGACCATCCCTCCAGCCATGCGCGCAAGGCCGGCTTCGAGGCGGCCATCGCCGAAGCCTCGGACGCCGAAGTGCTGTTCGCTCCCGGCCTCTACCACTTCGCGTCCGGCCTGGCGGCCGCCAAGACGCTGATCGAGCGACCGGACCGTCCCACCGCCATCTTCGCATCGAACGACGACATGGCCGCC
>JASLDZ010000026.1 GCA_030151985.1 Caulobacteraceae bacterium
GCCGGAGGGCAGCGCGCCGGCGCTGACGAACACCGCGCCTGCCAGCGCCAGCCCGCTCACGGCGGCGAAGGCGCCCGCGCCCAGCATCGCGAGTGACGATCCCCTGCGTCGCCTCGCCTCCGACCTGCCGGACCTCGGCACCGCGCGCGAGCGGCTGGCGGAGCCGACGCGGCCCAGGGGATCGTCGCTCGCGATGCTCGGCGCGGGCGCCTTCGCCGCCGTGAGCGGGCTGGCGCTGGCGAGCGCGGTGTTCGTCAGCGCCGGCGCGCTGCCCTCCGGCCGTCCGGCCCCGCCGCAGACGGGCGCGTTGTTCCTGGGGACGCGGTAGCCGCGGACTACTCCCCCCTCAGACCGTCGTTTCGCTCCGGCCAGCTCCGCCGCGAGCGGGGGAGCCCTGAAGGAAGAACACCTCGGCATCAGACCGCCCCCGCTTGCGGGGGAGGAGCCGCCGAGAGGCGGCGGACGGGGCCGCGAGGGCCTACTCGAAGCGCCACGCCTCCTGCGCCGCCCGGGAGAGCGCCCGGGCCTTGTGCAGCGTCTCCTCGTACTCCGCGTCGGGATCGCTGTCGGCCACCACGCCGCCGCCCGACTGCACGTGCATGGCGCCGTCCTTGAAGAGGGCCGTGCGCAGCACGATGCAGGTGTCCACGTCGCCGCCCGCGCCGATGTAGCCGGCCGCGCCGCCGTAGCCGAGCCCGCGCTTCACCTGCTCCAGCTCGTCGATGATCTGCATGGCCCGGACCTTGGGCGCGCCCGACAGCGTGCCGGCCGGCAGCGCGGTCAGGATTACGTCCACGGGGTCGAGCGGGCGCGTCGCCTCGCCCTCCACGTTGGAGACGATGTGCATGACGTGGCTGTAGCGCTCGACGCCGAAGGCCTGGGTGACCTTCACCTCGCCGGGCCGGTTCTCGCCCTCGCGGCCCAGGCCGATGGCGCGGCCCACGTCGTTGCGGCCGAGGTCGAGCAGCATCAGGTGCTCGGCCCGCTCCTTCTGGTCTGCGATGAGCTCGGCCTCCAGGGCGGCGTCCTCCACCGGGTCGGCGCCGCGGCGGCGGGTGCCGGCGATCGGGCGGATGGTGACCTTGCCGTCGCGATAGCGGACCAGGATCTCCGGGCTCGAACCCGCCAGCTGGAAGCCGCCGAAGTTCAGGAAATACAGGAAGGGCGAGGGGTTCACCCGCCGCAGCGCCCGGTAGAAGGCGAAGGGGTCGCCGTCGTAGGGTCCGCTGAAGCGGTGGCTGGGCACGACCTGGAAGATGTCGCCCGCCGCGATGTAGTGCTTGGCGACCTCCACCATCGCGCCGTAGGCGGCGCGGTCGATCGGCGAGACGGGCGTGGCCCGCTCGGCCGTCGGCGGCTCGGGCTGGCCGAGCGCGGGCGGAGGCCGGCGCAGGTCGGCGGCGACCGCGCCCAGCCGCGCCTCCGCCAGCGTCCTCGCGGCGTCCGCCGAGAGCGCGGACGGCCGCACGGGCGTGACGAGTACGATCTCCTGCGCGACGCCGTCGAAGATCGCCACCACCTGTGGGCGCATCAGCACCGCGTCGGGCAGGTCGAGGGGGTCGGGGTTGGCGGGGCCGAGCGGCTCGGCCAGCCGGATCACGTCGTAGCCCAGCACGCCGAAGAGGCCCGCGGCCATGGGCGGCAGCGCGGCCGGCAGGTCGATGCGCGACTCCGCCACCAGCGCGCGCAGGCTGTCGAGCGTCGGAAGCGGCTCGCCGACGAAGCGATCCTCCGCGACCGCCGATTCGCCGCGCGCGACCTCCGCCCGGTCGCCGCGGGCGCGCCAGACGAGGTCGGGCTGCAGGGCGATGATCGAGTATCGCCCGCGCCAGGCGCCGCCCTCGACCGACTCGAACAGGAAGCTGTTCGGCCGCCCGGCGCCGATCTTCAGGAAGGCGGAGACCGGCGTCTCCAGGTCGTCGACGAGCCGCGTCCACACGACCTGCGCGCGGCCCTCCGCGTAAGCGGCGGCGAAGGCGTCCGGGGCCGGCTCGCAGCGCACGGGCGTCGGCGGGTTCAGGACGCGGGAGCGGAGGAGCCGCCGGCGGGCGCGTCGCCTAGGCCGAGCGCCGAGCGGGCGCGCTTGGTGTCGATGCGCGGCTTCATCTCGGTGCGGGCGGCTTCGCGCAGATGACTGCCCACGTCGTCGTAGAGCCCGAGGGTCGCCGCCCCGCGCGCCGCCTCGCTGGCCGCGACCAGCGCCGGGACGGGCGCGGCGGTGACCTGGTCGATCCGCGCCACCACCATGGTGAGCTTGTCCGGCGCGACCACGACGGCGCCCGGCTTGCCGCCGAACACCGCGCCCAGGAGCCTCGGCCCGAAGGCCGAGTTCGGCTGCCCGGCCGCCGCGCGGGTGACGCCCGAGGCGTGTTGCACGCTCGCGCCGACGCTCCTGGCCACGCCGTCGAGGTTGCCGTCCTTGGTCGCCTGCGCGGTGAGGGAGTCGGCCTTGGCCTGCAGGGCGGTGGCGAGCTTGCCGAGCGTCAGCCGCTGCGAGAGCGGGCCGCGCACCTCGTCCAGCGGCACGGGGGCGGCGGGGGCCACCTTCTCGACGCGGATGGCGTAGTACTCGCCGGGCGCGGCCTGCAGCACGTCGCTGTCGCCGCCCTGCGGCAGCGTGAAGGCGGTCTGGAACAGCTTGTCCGGCGCGGGCACCTTCTGGCCCTTGGCGTCGGTTCCCTGCGCGGTGAAGGGGGGCAGGGCGGTGACGGCCACGCCGGCCTTCGCCGCCGCGTCGTGCAGGTTGGCCCCGCCCGAGCGGGCGTCGTCGTACTTGCGGGCCAGATCCTGCGCCTTGGAGGCGGCGGCGGCGAGGCGCGCCTCCTGCTCGATCTTGGGACGGGCCTCGTCGAGCGTTACCGCCTTACCGGGCGTCACCCCGGTGAGCTTCACGACCGACGGCCCCAGCGATCCGGCGACGGTGCGGACCTCGCCCGGCTTCATGGCGAAGGCGGCGTCCGCCACGGCCTTGTCCGG
>JASLDZ010000058.1 GCA_030151985.1 Caulobacteraceae bacterium
CATCGAGGCGGGCGCCGAGGACGTCGAGGTCGAGGCGCCGGAGGACGAGGACTCGGCGCCCCTGCACGCCGTCTACACCGCCTTCGAGGACCTGAACGCCGTGGCCGAGGCGCTCGCGGCGCGGTTCGGCGACGCCCGCTCCACCGCCATCGTCTGGCGCCCCAAGAGCGAGACGCCGGTCGCGGGCGACGAGGCCGGCGCGCTGATGAAGCTGGTCGACGCGCTGGACGACGACGACGACGTCCAGAACGTCTTCCTCAACGCCGACATCTCCGACGAGGACCTGGCGCGCTTGGCCTGACGCTGGTGCGCGCCATGGCGGCCGTCACACGCGGGCGCTAGGGTTCGCCATGACGCCCGACCCCGCCATCCCCGCCCTCGTCGACGCGCTCTGCGCCCTCTACGCCGAGGCCGTCGCCAATCTTCGCGCCGCGCTCGGCGCCTACCTGGCCGACGGGACGAAGCCCGAAATCGACGCTCGCGCCGCCGGGCTGTTCGCCTATCCCGAGCTGCGCATCGCCTACGCGCCCGAAGGTCCCGCCCCACGCGTGCCCCGCGCGTTCGCGCGGCTGAACCGGGGCGGCGCCTACGCCACCACCGTCACGCGGCCGGAGATCTTCCGCGATTACCTGACCGAACAGCTGCGCCTCCTGGTGCGCGACTACGGCGTGGAGGTGTCGGTCGGCCGATCCGAGCAGGAGATCCCCTACCCATACGTGCTCGACGGGGCGGAAGACCTGGACCTGAACGGCGCCCAGTCGGCCGACCTCGCCCGCTGGTTCCCCGCCACCCAGCTCGCCCACATCGGCGACGAGGTGGCCGACGGGGTGTGGTCGCCCCAGCTGGAGGCCGCCCAGCCGCTCAGCCTGTTCGACGGCGCGCGCACCGACTTCAGCCTCCAACGCCTGAAGCACTACACGGGCGCGCCCGCCGAGGACCTGCAGCGCTTCGTGCTGTTCACCAACTACACCCGCTACGTCGACGAGTTCGTGCGCTGGGGCGTGGCCGAGCTGCAGCGGCCGGACAGCCCCTACGTCGCCCTCTCCGCCGCCGGCATGGTCCGCGTGACGAAGGACACGCCCGAGGCCGAGGCGCTGGTCGCGCAGGGGAACTGGCGCAAGCACCAGATGCCCGCCTACCACCTGGTCCGCGCCGACGGGCGGGGCGTCAGCCTCGTCAACATCGGCGTCGGCCCCTCCAACGCCAAGACCATCTGCGACCACCTGGCGGTGCTGCGCCCCGACGCCTGGATGATGATCGGCCACTGCGGGGGCCTGCGCCCCAGCCAGACGATCGGCGACTACGTGCTGGCCCACGCCTACCTGCGCGACGACCACGTGCTGGACGACGTCCTGCCGGTGGAGATCCCCATCCCCGCCATCGCCGAGGTGCAGCTCGCCCTGCAGAAAGCGGCCGAGATCGTCACCGGCGAGAGCGGCGACGACCTGAAGCGCCGCCTGCGCACCGGCACCGTCGTCACCACCGACGACCGCAACTGGGAGCTGCGCTACACCTCGTCCGCGCTCCGCTTCAACCAGAGCCGCGCGGTCGCCATCGACATGGAAAGCGCCACCATCGCCGCCCAGGGCTACCGCTTCCGCGTGCCCTACGGGACGCTCCTGTGCGTGAGCGACAAGCCGCTCCACGGCGAGCTGAAGCTGCCGGGCCAAGCCAACCGCTTCTACGAACAGGCGATCGGCCAGCACCTCAAGATCGGGCTGGAGGCTGTGGAGCTCCTGCGCCGCGAGGGGGGAAAGCTGCACTCGCGCAAGCTGCGCGCGTTCGACGAGCCGCCGTTTAGGTGAGCGAGGTTTACAGCGGGAAGTCAGCTTGCGCTGCCGACCCAACGCGGACCTATGGACGGCCAGAAACTGGCCTTGCCTGACCCGCCCCATCCGATAACCTAATCGGATGCTTGATCTCTCCGCTAACGCGCGCAATACGCAAGAGGTTTGGCAACCCAAGCCCCGCCAAAAGGCTCCAGTTTGGGCGCTTCTTCCCATTCTCGTCGCTGGAGGGCTCCTGCCGTTTGGCTTCCAGGCCCTTCTGGACATTCCTGAGGGCTTGATTGCTCATCACCGCCTTTACCAGCTCTATGGCCGCTCAGTCAACGTAACCACCATACATAGCTATTATGCTACTACGTGCGGATACTACCGTGAAGCTGATGGCAGTCGGCAGCTAAAGTACATTCTGGCAGACGGCGGCCCATGGGCAGAGGGTTTTAGTCCAGAATGGTCGCCGCAGCGTTCAGAGTTGAAGCAGCAGCTCGATGCTCGCTGGGAATACTGCAGCAAAGGTCTTAGCAAGGGGTCCAGCGGTTCGTTCTTGGACCCGATCCCTCTGCTTATCATAAACCGGCTTTCTAGATAGTCCACCTGGTTAGGTGGGTCGAGAACCACCCCGGGCCGACGTTCAGAACGTCCGTTCCTCGCACCCTCCTCTTTCTTGCCCATAGCCCTGTGTTCGACCCCTCCGGAGGGGTCGAACTTGCTTGAAGGGACGCCCCGCGTCCCGACGCCTCCAGGAGCGCCGACCGGTTCCCCGCCCGCTCTGGCCGGGCTGCGGCGCCGCGCTACGCCGCCTGGCGCACGGTCCGCTCGGCCGTTTCCGCCCTGTGCGCCTTGGCGAACTCCATCACCCCGTCGTCGAGCCTGGAGTAGCGCAGGACCATCATGTCGAGCGCGTAGTTCTGGTTCAGTTTCCAGGGCTTGCGGTCGCCCTGCTTGGGCAGGTGGTCGAGCGCGCGCTGGACGTAGCCGGAGCTGAAGCTGAGCCAGGGCTCCTCCTTCACCTCGGCGTCGCGGCGCGGGACGGCGATGTCCACGCCCTTGGCGTCCATGTGGTCGAGGAGTCGGCAGACGAACTCGCTGGTCAGGTCGGCCTTCAGCGTCCACGACGCGTTGGTGTAGCCGAACACCGAGGCGAAGTTCGGCACGTCCGAGAACATCATCCCCTTGTAGGTCAGCGTCTTGGAGAGATCGACGGCCTGGCCGTCCACCGTGATCGGCACGCCGCCCGCGATCTGCATGCGCAGGCCCGTGGCGGTGACCACGATGTCGGCCTCCAGCTCCCGGCCGGACTTGAGCCTGATCCCGCCCTGGGTGAAGCGGTCGATGTGGTCGGTCACCACCTCAGCCTTGCCGCCCTTGATGGCGTCGAACAGGTCGGCGTCGGGCACCAGGCACAGGCGCTGGTCCCAGGGGTTGTAGGCGGGGGTGAAGTGGGTGGCGACGTCGTAGTCGGGCCCCAGCGCCTCGCGCACGCCGCCGAGCAGCAGGTCCTTCACCTTCTGCGGATCGGTGCGGGTCTTGCCGTAGAAGTAGAGCTGCCACAGCACGTTGCGCCAGCGGATCAGCTGGTAGGCGAGCATCCCGGGCAGCCGCTTGCGCAGGCCGTTGGCCAGGGCGTCCTCCGCCGGGCGGCTGACCACATAGGTGGGCGAGCGCTGCAGCATCGTCACCTTCGCCGCCGTCTTCGCCATCACCGGCACGATGGTCATGGCGGTCGCGCCCGAGCCGACCACCACCACCCGCTTGCCGGCGTAGTCCAGCGCCTCGGGCCAGTGCTGGGGGTGCACCCAGGTTCCGCCGTAGTCGGCCATCCCCTCCCAGTCCGGCAGGTGGCCGGCGTCGTACCGGTAGTAGCCGGCGCACATCAGGAGGTAGCGGCAGGTGAAGACCGCGCCCGGCTCGGTCCTGACCGTCCAGCGCGCCGTCTCCGAAGACCAGGAGGCGGAGGTGACGCCGTGGTCGAAGCGGATGTGCTGGTCGACGCCGTATTCGACCGCCGTCTCGCGCACGTACTTCAGGATGGAGGGGCCGTCGGCGATCGCCTTCGCCTCGGTCCACGGCTTGAAGCTGTAGCCCAGGGTGTACATGTCGCTGTCGGAGCGGATGCCCGGATAGCGGAACAGGTCCCAGGTGCCGCCGATCGCCGAGCGCTTCTCGACGATGGCGTAGGTCGACTTCGGCCGGCGCTTCTTCAGGTGCACGGCCGCGCCGATCCCCGACAGGCCCGCGCCGACGATGAGGACGTCCACGTCCTGGACTTCAGCCATCCTACCGCTCCGTCCCGCGCCCGGGGCGTTCGCCGCCCTCTGTCGCGGGGCGAGCCTAGGTGAATAGCGATCAGTTGGCGAGGGGCGCGGCGGACCTTCCAGGCGCCGGCGACGGGCGCGCCCGTTATCGATTAACCCTGGAATCGCCCTTGACGGGTGAAGAGGCCGAGCTTTCACTCCTGATCGTTGGACAGATGTACGCTCGCCTCGTGTGGGTTCTTCACGCGCGCGAGGCGGAATGGAGCGTCGTCTCCACCAGTAAGCGTCCCGCTTTGCTTCTGACGCCTGGACGACGCCGGCGAGGGTCGCATGGATCGGTTCACCGCGCGGGGGACCCCGCTGACGAGCGGCGGCGTCGACGGGGTCCTGAAGACGCTGGGCGCCTCCGGCTCCGCGCTGTGGGCGGTGCTGTCGGTAGAGACGTCGGGCTGCGGCTTCCTGGCGGACCGCCGGCCGAAGATCCTGTTCGAGCGGCACGTGTTCCACCGGCTCACCGCCGGCCGCTTCGACGGCCGCGACCCGGACGTGAGCGCGCCCACGCCCGGCGGCTACGGTCCGGGCGGCGCCCACCAGTACCTGCGGCTGCAGGCGGCCATGCTGCTGGACGAGGGGGCGGCGCTGCAGAGCGCCTCGTGGGGCCTGGGGCAGGTCATGGGCTTCAACCACAAGGCCGCGGGCTTCGCCGACGCGGGCGCGATGGCGGACGCCTTCGTGCAGTCGGAGGACGCGCAGCTCGCCGGCATGGCGGGCGTCATCGCCGGCTCCTCGATGAAGGCGGCCCTGAAGGCGCAGGACTTCACCACCTTCGCCCGGCTCTACAACGGACCGGACTTCGCCAGGAACGACTACGACGGCAAGCTGCGGCAGTTCTGCGCGGTGTTCAACGTGCACGGGACCCCCGACCTGACGGTCAGGGGCGCGCAGATCCGGCTGGGCTACGCGGGCTTCGATCCCGGTGGCGTGGACGGGGCGCTCGGCCCGCGCACCCGGCGGGCGCTGGAGGCGTTCCAGGCGGCGCGCGGGCTGCCCGTCACCGGCCAGACCGACGCGGCCACGCTGGCGGCGCTGGAGGCGGGCTGAGCGGGGCCCGCCCCTCGACCGGCCCTCAGAGCACGCCCAGCATCTCCGCCACCAGCGGGTGGCGCACGATGTCCACCTCGGCCAGGCGGACCACGCCGATGGAGGGCACGCGGCTCAGCCGGTCCGACACCTCGCCCAGGCCCGACACGCCGGGCAGGAGGTCCGACTGCGCCGGGTCGCCGGTGATCACCATGGTGGAGTTCCAGCCCAGCCGGGTCAGCAGCATCTTCAGCTGGCCGTAGGTGCAGTTCTGCGCCTCGTCGATCACCACGAAGGCGTTGTTCAGCGTGCGGCCGCGCATGAAGCCGATGGGGGCGATCTCGATCAGCCCCTCCACCATCAGCGCCTTGACCTTCTTCATCGACAGCCTGTCGCTGAGCGCGTCGTAGAGGGGGCGCAGGTAGGGGGCGAGCTTGTTCTCCATCTCGCCGGGCAGGTAGCCCAGGCTCTCTCCCGCCTCGACCGCGGGGCGGGAGAGCACGATGCGGCCGACCTTGCCGGCCTCCAGCGCCTCCACCGCCTTGGCGATGGCGAGGTAGGTCTTGCCCGTGCCCGCGGGGCCCAGCGCCAGCACCAGGCTGTGCACGTCGATCGCCTCGATCAGCCGGCCCTGGCCCGCGGACTTGGGCTTGATGGTCTTGAGGTAGCCCTGCTCGCGCGAGGGTTCGCCGCCGAAGCCGAAGCCGCCCCCCGCCTCGCCCCGCCGGGGCTCGTAGCCGGGGCTGGGCGACCAGCCGC
>JASLDZ010000105.1 GCA_030151985.1 Caulobacteraceae bacterium
CTTCGTGGAGCGACCTACGCGCTGAGGTGGCGTGACCGGCCGACAGCCGAGCGCGGAGTTTAAACCTGGGTCCCCGCTTCCGCGGGGATGATTGCGAGAGAAGATGCAGACCCTCAACCCCCACCTCCTCGTCCTCGGCGGCGGCCCCGGCGGCTATGTCGCGGCGATTCGCGCAGGGCAGCTCGGGATCGACACCGTGCTGGTGGACGGGGAGCGGCTCGGCGGCACCTGCCTGATCCGGGGCTGCATCCCCTCCAAGGCGATGATCCACGTCGCCTCCGAGGTCGATACCATGCGCCGCGCCAGCGAGGGAGCCGGCCGCCACGGCGTGAAGCTCTCCGCCCCGCCCGCCGTGAACCTGAGCGAGACCGTCGCCTGGAAGGAGACGGTGGTCGACAAGCTGAACTCCGGCGTCACAGCCTTGCTGAAGCGGGCCAAGGTGAAGGTCGTGCACGGCTTCGGCCGCTTCAGCGACGCCAAGACCTGCCACGTCGAGACCGCCAAGGGTGCCGTCACCATCAAGGCGCGCAACGTGATCCTGGCCGCGGGCTCCAAGTCCGTCGAGCTGCCGCACATCCCGTTTGGCGGCCCCGTTATCGGCTCCACCGAGGCGCTGGCGCTCGACGAGCTGCCCCAGCGGCTGGTCGTGGTGGGCGCCGGCTACATCGGCCTGGAGCTCGGCATCGCCTTCCGCAAGTTCGGATGCGAGGTGACGGTGGTGGAGGCGCAGGACCGCATCCTCCCCCTCTACGACGACCAGCTCACCTCCCCCGTGCGCCGCTGGCTGGAGAAGCACGGCGTGGCGCTGAAACTCGGCGCCAAGGCCAAGGCGCTGGAGGCCGACGGCAACGCCCGCGCCCTCGTCATCGAGACCAAGGACGGCGCCACGGAGCGCCTGCCCGCCGACAAGGTGCTCGTCACCGTCGGCCGCCGCCCCTTCACCGAGGGCTGGGGGCTGGAGGAGACCGGGGTCGCCATGGACGGCCGCTCCGTCAAGGTGGACGACCGCTGCGCCACCAGCATGTCCGGCGTCTACGCCATCGGCGACCTCGTGGGCGAGCCGATGCTGGCGCACAAGGCCAGCGCGCAGGGCGAGATGGTCGCCGAGATCATCGCCGGCAAACGCCGCCGCTTCGATCCCGTCAGCATCAGCGCCGTCTGCTTCACCGAGCCCGAGGTCGTCTCCGCCGGCCTCCTCCCCACCGACCCAGGCGGCAGCGGCCCCGACGTGGCCGTCGGCGTCTTCCCCTTCCAGGCCAACGGCCGCGCCCTCAGCATGGAGGCGGGCGACGACGGCGGCTTCGTGCGCGTGCTGTCCTCCAAGACCGACGGCCGCATCCTGGGCGTGCAGGCGGTGGGCGCGCACGTCAGCGAGCTGGTCGCGGAGTTCACCCTCGCGCTGGAGATGGGCGCCACGCTGGACGACATCGCCCACACCATCCACGTCCACCCGACGTTGTCCGAAGGCTTCCACGAGGCCGTGCAGCGCACGCTGGGCCACGCCATCCACATCTGATGGTCCGCAAGGCCGCGCCGCTTGCCGCCGCGCGCCCGCCCGCTATAAGACGCCCCTTCCGCGGGCGGGGCGCACTCCCCTGCCGCCCGTGAGGTGAGGTGGCGGAGTGGTCGATCGCGCACGCTTGGAAAGCGTGTTTAGGTGAAAGCCTAACGAGGGTTCGAATCCCTCCCTCACCGCCACGCTGGCCCTCGCCGCAGGGCGCTCGGCCGGGCCTACGTCGGCGACGATGACGGGCGGCGGACGCCGGGGAGCAGCGAGAGCAGCATCGGCATCGCCAGCAGCACCAGCGGATACTGCAGCAGCAACCCCGCGATGATGGCGATGGCCAGCGGCTGCTGCACGCCCGAGCCCGCTCCGATGGCCAGGGCCAGCGGCAGGAGCGTCAGGATCGCCGCCAGCGTCGTCATGGTGATGGGGCGCACGCGGTTGCGGCTGGCCTGCACCAGGGCGTCGCGGTCGGGCATGTGGCGGCGAAGCTCGTCCCACTCGGAGACGTAGAAGATCGCCATCTCCGCCCCGATCCCGATCACCATGGTCATGCCCATCAGCGCGGTGATGTTCAGCTCCACGTGCGTCAGCCACAGGGCGGTGAAGACGGCGGTGGTGGAAAGGAGCGCGCAGCCGATGATGATCGCGGCGAGCCAGAAGCGACGGTAGAGCACCAGGAGGAGCCCGAACTCGGCCACCAGCGCGGCGGCGAACACCCGCGCGAGGCCCGCGAAGGCGATCTGCTGCTGGGCGTAGAGGCCGCCGAGCTCGTAGCGCACCCCGGGAGCCAGCGCGCCGGGCGCGTCCAGCACCTTCTTCACATCGGCCACCGCGGCGCCCACGCCGCGCCCCTCGATCCGCCCCGTGACGGCGACCATGGGCTGCAGGTTCTCGCGGGAGATCTGCGGCTGGCCGGTAACGGGGACGATGTCGGCCACGCGCTCCAATGGGAAGACGTGGCCGTCCTTGGCGCGGATCGGAAGGGCGACGAGGTCCTGTTCCTGCAGGTCGAGCGCGCCGGGCAGGCGCACGCGCACGTCGATCGATTTGGACGCCTGCGGAAGCTGGGTCGCGACGGCGCCGTTCAGCGCCTGGTCCACGGCCTGGGAGACCTCCTGCACCGTCGCGCCCTCGGTGGCGGCGCGAAGCGGGTCGATCTTGACGTCCAGGGCGTCGCCGGCGAGCTGCACGCCGCTCTTCACTTCCACCACGCCGGCGATCTTGCCGATCTTGTCCGCGATGGCCTTGGCTTGCGGGATCAGCACGGAGGGGTCGGCGGCGAAGAGCTTCACCTCGATCGGCTGGGGCACGGCGGTGAGGTCGCCGATCAGGTCCTCCATCAGCTGCGCGAGCTCCAGCTCGACGCCCGGGACCTTGTCCTCCGCCGCCTCGCGAACGGCGGTCATCACCTCCTCGGTTGGTCGGGCGTGGCCGTCCTTCAGGCGCACGAAATAGTCGCCGTGGTAGCTCTGGCCGAGGTCGCCGCCGAGCCCGGTGCCCAGGCGGCGCGAGAAGGTCAGCACCTCGGGCTGGGCGCGCAGGATGGCGTCGACCTGGCCCATCACGCGCTCGGTCTCCACGAGGGAGGTGCCGGGGGGCGTGTAGTAGTCCATCACGAAGCCGCCCTCGTCGACTTTGGGCATGAAGCCGGTCGGCACCTGGCGGAAGGCGATGAACCCCAGCACCAGCAGCGGGACCAGCGCCACGGCCAGCGCCCACGGCCTCGCCATGGCGAAGGTCAGCGCTCGGTCATGGACGCGGTTCAACCGTCCGTCGGCCCTCGCGCCGGGGTCGCGCCACTTGCGGAAGTCCACGATCCCCCGCGCCAGCAGCGGCACGACCAGGGCGGCCATGACGTAGGAGATGGCCAACGCTGCGGCCATGGTGATCGACAGCGCCTTGGAGAACGCCCCCGTCACCCCGCTCAGCAGCCCCAGGGGCGCGAACACGATCAGGGTGGCGAGGCTGGAGCCGGTGAGCGGGCGCAGGAACTCGTGCGCGGCGGGCAGCACCGCCTCCTTGCCGCCCTTCCCTTCCCCCGTCCCCTCTTCTCCGGCGCGACGCGCGATGTGCTCGACCATCACGATCACGTCGTCGATGAGCAGGCCCACCGCCGCCGCGATCCCGCCTAGCGTCATGATGTTGAAGCTCATCTTGAGCAGGGACAGGACGAGGACAGTCGCCGCCAGCGTCGCGGGGACAACGAGGACGGCGATCAGCGTCACCCGCCAGCTGCGCAGGAAGGCGATCAGCACGCCGCTCGCCAGCACCAGCCCGATCAGCACCGCGTCGCGCACGCTGGAGGCCGAGGCGGTGACCAGCCGGCTCTGGTCATACCAGTTCACCAGCGTCACCCCGGGCGGCAGGGGGAAGGCCTTGAGCTTGGCCTCCACGTCGCGGGCGATGCGCACGGCGTTGCCGTCGGGCTGCTCGTAGACGTTGAAGAGCACGGCGGGGCGCCCGTCCTCCGACACGTGCATCCACTGCGGGACCTCGCCGTCCTTCACCTCCGCCACGTCGCGCACGCGCACGGCGCCGTCGGCGTCGGCCTTGAGCACCACGGCGCCCACGTCGGCGGCGGTGTGGAGCGAGCGGTCGGTGAGCACCAGGAACAGCTTGTGCCGGTCCTGCACCCGCCCGGCCGCCTGGATCACGTTGCCCGCGCCCACCGCCGCGGTCAGGTCGGCGAGCGAGAGGTTGTAGTCGGCCAGCCGCCGCGGGTCGGCCAGCACCTCGACCTCGGCCACGCCGCCGCCCTGCACGTCCACCCGCGACAGGCCCTCGACGGAAGAGAGCAGCGGCTTGATCTGCAGGTCGGCGAGGTCGCGCAGCTGCACGGGCGTCAGCCGCTCGCTGCGGAGGGCGTATGCGATGATCGGGAAGACGGTCGGATCCATCCGCCGCACGCCATAGCTCGTGCCCGGCGGCAGGGTGGGGAGCGCGCGGGCGATGGCGGCGTCCACCGCCAGCGTGCCCGCCTGCATGTCGCGGCCCCAGCCGAAGTCGACGCTGATCTGGGCTGAGCCGCGGGTGGTCTCGCTGCGCACGTCCTGCACGCCGGGCACGGTGCGCACCGCCTCCTCGATCGGGCGGGTGACGAGGAGCGCGGTCTGGTCGGCGGGGCGGTCGCCGGCGTCCAAGTCCACCACCACGCGGGGGAAGGAGGTCTGGGGGAACAGGCCCACGGGCAGGCTCAAGCCCGCCGCGATCCCCGCCGCGGCGAGGGCGAAGGCGACCACCAGGATCGCCCGCGCCTGGTCCTTCAGGAGGTCGGCGAAGCGCATGGCGCCGTCAGCGGGTGCGGACGGGCGCGCCGTCGTCGAGCTGGGCGGCGCCGTTCACCACCACCGGCCGGGCGGGGTCGAGCGAACCCTCCACGACGTCGGTCTCGCGGCCGGGTTGGGCGACGGTGACGGGCACGCGGTGCGCCTTGCCGCCCGCGACCTGGAACACGGCCGCCTCGCCGTCCTCGATCCGCACGGCGGCGTGGGGCACGAGCCAGCCCGCGCGGGACGCCACCGCGATCCGCGCCTCGAACGCTTGACCCGCCAGCACGGCGCCGGCGGGCGCGGAGATGTCCACGTCCACCAGCCGGGAGCGTGGGTTGAGCGCGGCGTCCACCCGGATCACCCGCCCCTGCAACGACGGGCCCCCGCCCACAGGCCGCAGTTCCGCACCCGCGCCGACGCGCACCTGCGAGCGGCGGCCAGGCTCGACGCCGACGCTCACCTGCAGGCCGGAGGCGCGGGCCAGGGTGGCGAGCGCGGCGCCCGCCGCCGGGCGGTCGCCCGCCGAGACCGGCACGGCGGTGACGACGCCGTCGAAGGGGGCGGCCAGGGTGACGACCGGGCGGCCCGCGCCCTCTCGGGTCAGCGCCGAGAGCTGGGCCTGGGCGTCCGCGACCGCCTTGTCCGCCGTCGCGAGCTGGTCCTTGGTGCCGAGCTGTGCGCTGAGGAGCTGCTTCGCGTGCAGCCGCTGCGCTCTAGCCAGCGTCAGCGCCGTCTGCGCCTGGCGGTAGCCGGCGACGGCGGTGGGCGCCGTGGCGAAGGTCAGGATCGGCGCGCCCTTGCGCACCGCCTGGCCGGGCGTGACGCGGACGGCGAGCACCTGCCCGGTCTGCGCCAGCGTCAGGGTGCGGACGGCGGCGGAGGCGGGCGCGGCCTGGCCGTACGCCTCGATCGTCACCGGTGCGCTGCCGCGCCTGGGCGTCGCGAGCGTGACGAGCACGCTGGGCTCGGCGAAGGCGGGGAAGGCGAGCGCCAACATAATCCCGCTCATCCCGGCGAAGGCCGGGACCCAGTTCCGGGAGCGAAGAAGCCGGGACCCGCCATTCTCAACGCAGCGCGCGGGGCTCCCGTCGGAACTGGGTCCCGGCCTTCGCCGGGATGAGCGGTAAGAAGGAGAGGCCATCATGTGGGATCCGATACCGTCGGAAGCCCCGCCCCGGTCAGCGTGAGGATCGCCACCTCCTGCTCCAGCACCGCCTGTTCCAGCGTCACGATCTCCTGCGCCTTGGTCAGGCGGGCGGCGATCAGGTCGACGTAGCCGAGCTCGTCCAGCGCGCCCTGACCGAAGGCGGCCTGCGCCTTGGCCGCCGCCGCGGCGACGCCCGGCAGGTCGGCGCGCGCCTGGGCGAGCTGCGCCTGCGCGGCCCTCAGCTCGGTGACCGACGCGCGGAGCTGGCCGTAGGCGGCGTCGAGCCGCGCCTGGTACTCGGCGCGGAGCTGCTCGCGGGTGGCGCGCTGCAGGGCGATGTCGCCGCGCCCGCGGTCGAAGAGCGGCAGGTTGAAGCTGAAGCTCGGGCCGACGTTGCGCACGTCGCTGTTGTCGCTGCCGCCCGTGACGCCGAACACCAGCGCCGGATACTGGTTCAGGATCGCCAGCCGCGTCCGCGCCTCCTGCGAGGCGTAGCCCAGCCGCAGCGCGATCAGGTCGGGCCGCCGCAGCGTCAGGTCCTTGGCCAATGCGTCGGCCTGCGCGGCGTCGAGGGGCGGCAGGGCGGGATCGTCGACCAAGGCCAGCGGCGCGTCGGGCTCGCGGCCCATCAGCGCATTGAGCTGGTGGCGGCGCGCGAGCTGCTGGCGCTCGCCTGCATCCACCGCCGCGCGGGCGGACTGCAGGGCGGCGGCGTCCGGCGCGGCGGTCGACAGCGTCACGTTCCCCTGCGCCAGCGCGCGGTCAAGCCGGCGCCCGCGGTCGGCGTAGAGGTCGCGCGCCTGGCGCAGCAGGGCCAGCGCCCGCTCGCCCTCGATGAGCTGCACCGCGAGCAGCCGCGCCTGCCCCGCGGCCTGCCACTCCTGCCACAGGAGCTGCGCGTCCACCTGCGCCGCGGCCTGCCGCGCGCCCGCCTTGCGGACCGACAGGGTGACGAGCGCGCGCACGTCCTCGCTGATCCCGGCGTTCCAGGCGAAGCCCGTGCCCGCCCCCGCCGCCAAGGGCAGGATCGCGCCGGTGAACTGCGGGTCGGGGAGCAGGCCCGCCTGCAGCAACTGCGCCCGGCCCACGCCCCGCTGCGCGCGCGCGGCGACGAGGTCGGGGTCGTCGCGAAGCACGATCGCGGTGACCTGCGCCACGCTCAGCGGGCCGGACACGCCGGCGCGCAGGGCCGGCGCGGCGGGCAGCGGCCTGGGCGCATAGGCGGCGCACGCGCTCAAGGCGTGAGCGAGCAGGGCCGCCGCCACGATGCGGGCCCGCACGGTCGATACAGGGAAAGCCCGTCGCGTCACGATGAGCGGTCTAGCGCCTGCACGCGAAGATGAAGTCAAGCGGTCGGTCGCAATGAAGTCTTGCGCGAGCGCAAGCTTTTTCTTGAAGCGCGCCTCGGATCATTTCGATTGCGCTCCGAAGTCGACCACCACCCGCAGGCCCGGCGCGGCGCCCTCGGCCCATACGCGGCCGCCGAACGCCTGGGTGGCCGCGGCGACCAGGGCCAGCCCGAGGCCGGAACCCGGAGTCGCCCGGGCCGCGTCGCCGCGGTGGAAGGGCTGGAACACGGCCTCGCGCTCGCCGGCTTCCACCCCCGGCCCGTCGTCGCGCACCACCAGCCGGGGGCCGGCCGCCTCCACCCGCAGCTCCACCTCCGCGCCGGGGGGCGTATGGGTCAAGGCGTTCTCCACCAGGTTGGCGATCAGCCGGCCGAGCAACCGGTCCTCGGCCGTCACCAGGGCGCCCGGTTCGCCGAACAACGCCAGCGTGCGACCGCCGTCCTGCGCGCCGGGCGCATAGGCTTCCGCCACCCGGGCGGCGACCGCGTAGAGGTCGATCCGCGTGCGCGGCAGGCCGGGCGCGCCCGCTTCCAGTTCCGCGAGCTGAAGCATGGCCTGGAACAGCGACAGCACCTCGGTGACGCGGGTGGAGGCCTGGGCCAGGGCGCTCCGCAGCGCGTCGGCGTCGGCCGGCCGGGCCAGCGCGCGGGCGATCTCCTGGTTGTGGTGCGCGAGCGGGCGGCGAAGGTCGTGCGCGATGGAGGCGGACACGCGGCGCAGGCCCTCGGTCAGGGCGGTCGTGCGGTCGAGCAGGCCGTTCAGCGCCAGCGCCAGCCCGTCGAGGTCGGAGCGTCCCCGCACGGCTACGGGCGCGCGGGCGGCGCGGTCGCCCGCGGCGTAGGCGGCCACGGCGGCGCGCATCTCGTCGACCCGCCGCAGGCCCCTCTGGCTGACCGCGACGCCCAGCCCGAGCCCGACCGCGGTGGCCAGCGCCAGCACCCCCGCGAGCACCGCGCCCTCCAGCGCGTCCGCCGCCCGTCGCGGGCCGAGGTCGCGCCCGACGGTCAGCCGCAGGCCGCCGGGAAGCACGGCCGTCTCGGCGCGGATGGTCTCCGGCAGCTCGTCGGCGCGGTCGCCCTCCACCAGCGTCCGGTCGGCCAAGCCATCGGGCCAGCGCGCGTCGGGCAGGTCCCCCGCCAGCCGGCGACCGGAGCCGTCGGACAGGCGAAGCTCCCAGTCGTCGGTGTCGTGCTGCAGGACGTCGATGGCCCGCGCCAGTCCGGTAACGCCGGCGCGGTCGTGGACCTCGCGCAGGCGGTCGAGCTGCGCGCCGATCCCCGCCTCCAGCGCCCGCGCGTCCGCCTGCCGCAGCGCCAGGAGGCCGGCCCCGCCGCAGAGGCCGAACAGGGCGACGAAGATCGCCGTCTGCGCCACCGCCAACCGGAAGCTGGTGGCCCGGAGCAGGCGCTCGTGGAGCCGCTCAGGCCGCGCCTCAGTCCGCGACAAGGACGTAGCCCACCCCGCGGACGGTCTGGATGCGGTCGCAGCCGCCGGACCGCGTCAGCTTGGTGCGCAGCCGGCTGACGTGCGGCTCGACCAGCGAGCCGGGGGAGTCCGGGTCCAGTTCCAGCGCGCGCTCGACCAGCATCGCGCGGGTGACCGGCCGGCCGGCGTTCAGGGTCAGGAGCTCCAGGATCCGGTACTCCCGGGGCGTCAGGTCCAGGAGGGTCGCGCCACGGCGCGCGACATGGGCCCGCCGGTCCAGGCGGATGTCGGCGACCTCCAGCACGTTGGGATCGGCGGAGAGCGGCGGCCGGCGTCCCAGCGCCTCCACCCGCGCGACGAGTTCCGGAAGCTCGAACGGCTTGACCAGGTAGTCGTCGCCGCCCGCCCGCAGCCCCTCGACCCGGTCGGACAGGCCGCCCAGCGCCGTCAGGAACAGCACCGGGACCGACATGCCCGCGGTGCGCAGCGCCCGCACCAGCGACAGGCCGTCGATGTGCGGCAGCAGCCGGTCGACCACCATCACGTCGGGCGCGAAGCCGTGCGCCAGCTTCAGCCCCTCTCGGCCGTCGTGGGCGCGCTTCACCTCGTGGCCTTGGGCCGCGAGCCCCTCGGCCAGGAAGGCGGCGGTGGAGGCGTCGTCCTCGACGATCAGCACCTGCACCGCGTCGGTCCTTTCCGCGCTCAGCCCTGCGGGGCCACGACCAGCACCACGAAGCTGCCGGGCGTCGCCTGCGGCTTGCCGCCGGGCGTCGCCGGAGGTCCGTAGCTGGCGGTGGGAAGGTAGAGCCGCCCGGTCTTGGGGTCGAGCGCCCCGGTGCGCGCGCCCTTGGCGGTGGCCGCGCGCGACAGCACGGCCAGCTTGCCGTCCGCGCCCTCGCCGATCACCGCCAGCGTCCCGTCGCCGCCCGAGGGGATGAAGGTAAGCCGCCGCTCGGCGTCATGGATCGCGGCGTCGGGACGGGGGCCGATGGCGAGCGTGCCGAGGTCGGCGCCGTCCAGCCCCGTGACCTTGGCGACCCCGTTCGCGCAGGCGGACACGAGCGCCTTGGACTCCGCTACGTAGGCCAGCCCCGTCGGGCCGTCGCAGCCGTTCAGCGGATGGCGGGCCAGCACCTTGCGCGCGCGGGTGTCGATCACCGCCAGCTGGTTCTTGTCCTCGACGTTGACGTAGAGCCGGCCCTGCCCGTCGGCGACGGCGAACTCCAGGGCGCCGCCGATCGGCACGGTGGCGACGACGGCCTTGGCCGCGGGGTCGATCACGCTGGCGTCGCCGGAGTCCGCGTTCATCACCCACAGCGTGCCGGTGGCCGGGTCGAAGGCGGCCGCGTCGGGCTTGGTCCCGACCGGGATCGTCGCCGCGACCGCTCCGGTCTCGCCGTCGAACAGGATCGCCGTGTTCGCGCCGCCGTCGGTGGAGAGCACCAGCGGCGTCCCGGGCACCGGCAGGGCGGAGTGGCCCCGCTGGGTCTTGGAGACGCCCGGCGTGACCTTGCCCGTGTCCACGTCCACCGCCATGGCGCCCGTGCTCCGCGCGACGTAGAGCCGGCGCCGGACGGGATCGAAGCTGGCGTAGTCCCACCCGCCGTCCGGACCCTTGATCCGGTCCACCACGGCATAGGCGGGCGCCGGCGCGGCCGAGGCGGAGGCCGCGGCGGAAAGGCCGACAGCGAAGGCGGCGAAGGCGGAAAGGGCGCGCACAGGCAGGCTCCGGGAACACGAAGGAGCGCAAGCGTTAGCGGCGATCCGGCCGGCGGAAAAGGGCGCGCGGGGCATGAAACATCATTCTTGCCCGGTCGCAAGACTTCGGCGACTCGCCCTGATGCTTGGCGTTTACATCGACTGACAGGAAACTGT
>JASLDZ010000110.1 GCA_030151985.1 Caulobacteraceae bacterium
GTGACGATGCAGGAGCTGATCAACAACATCGCCAAGGCCTACGGCGGCTACTCGGTGCTGGCGGGCGTGGGCGAGCGCACGCGCGAGGGCAACGACCTCTACCACGAGATGATCGAGTCCAACGTCAACAAGCCGGGCGGCGGCGAGGGCTCCAAGTGCACGCTGGTCTACGGCCAAATGAACGAACCCCCCGGCGCCCGCGCCCGCGTGGCGCTGACGGGCCTCGCCCAGGCCGAATACTTCCGCGACGAGGAGGGCAAGGACGTGCTCCTCTTCATCGACAACATCTTCCGCTTCACCCAGGCCGGCTCGGAAGTGTCGGCGTTGCTCGGCCGCATCCCGTCCGCGGTGGGCTACCAGCCGACCCTGGCCACCGAGATGGGCAACCTGCAGGAGCGGATCACCAGCACCAACAAGGGGTCTATCACCTCGGTGCAGGCCATCTACGTGCCCGCCGACGACCTGACCGACCCGGCGCCGGCCACCAGCTTCGCCCACCTGGACGCGACCACGGTGCTGTCGCGCGACATCGCCGCCCAGGCCATCTTCCCGGCCATCGACCCGCTGGACTCCACCTCGCGGATCATGGACCCGCAGGTGATCGGCGAGGAGCACTACACGACCGCCCGCCGCGTGCAGGAGGTGCTGCAGTCCTACAAGGCGCTGAAGGACATCATCGCGATCCTCGGCATGGACGAGCTGTCGGAAGAGGACAAGCTGACGGTGTCGCGCGCCCGCAAGCTCAGCCGCTTCTTCAGCCAGCCGTTCCACGTGGCCGAACAGTTCACCAACACGCCCGGCGCCTTCGTGTCGCTGGAGGACACCATCCGCAGCTTTAAGGCGATCGTCGACGGCGAGTACGACCACCTGCCGGAGCAGGCGTTCTACATGGTCGGCGCGATTGAAGAGGCGGTGACCAAGGCTGAGAAGTTGGCGGGGTGATGACGCCGCAGACTGACGATATGTCAGCTCGGCTGGGCGACCTCATGGTTGGGAAGACAGTGAGGTCGGTCCACTACGAAGACCGAGGCGAGGTCAGGCCCTTTGCCGAGCTTCTGGTTGAATTTGAAGACGGAACCCGCCTCTTCGTCGAAGGACGTGAAGGCGGTCGGCTCGAACTTTCGGTGACCTGAATGACCACCTTCCACTTCTCCCTCGTCGCGCCGGAGCGTGAGCTGTTCGCGGGCGAGGTCGAGCAGGTCGACGCGCCGGGGGCGGAGGGCGACTTCGGCGTGCTGGCCGGGCACGAGCCCTTCATGACCACGCTGCGCACCGGCGAGGTCGTGGTCACCGCCGCCGGCAAGCGCCGCGTCTTCTCCATCCAAGGCGGCTTCGCCGACGTCACGCCCGAGAGCTTCACCCTCCTGGCCGAAAGCGCGACCGAAGCGACGGTGCAGTGATCCCTGGCGATCTCCCCCATCGCAGATGGGGGAGTACCCCGAAGGGGGGAGGGGGCCGCTCGCACAGCGAGCGGAACAACTCACGCTCCCAGCGTTGCGGATGCGCCTTCCGCGCTCCGCGCGGCCCCTCCACCGCTTCGCGGTCCCCCTCCCCATCGAAGATGGGGAGGATTTTGGGGGCATGACCGATCTCCTGCTCAACACCGGGGGCGTGATCGGCGTCGGGCTGGTGCTGCTGGCCTACGCCGGCATCCACTTCGACTGGTTCGATCCCAAGAAGGCGCCCGCGCTGCTGATGAACCTCGTGGGCAGCGGGCTGATCCTCCTGTCCATGGTCCGCGCGTTCAACCTGTCCGCCTTCCTGATGGAGGCGGCGTGGGCGGCGATGGCGGCGTTCGGGCTGGCGCGGCTGCTGCTGCGGCGGTGAGCGCCCACACCTCTCCCTTGCGGGGGAGGGAGGGGCCCGGCCGAGAGGTCGTGCGACCCCTCACCCTCCCATCGCTGCGCGATGGGCCCCTCCCTCTCCCGCAAGGGGAGAGGTGTGGGTTTGGGTCTCCAGCCACTCCAGGCACAGCGCGGTGACCCGCTCCGAACCGGGTTCGCCCATCGTCCAATGGCTGAGCTCGGGGATCAGGTGCGGGACGACGCCCAGCCGCGCGGCGGTGGCGGCGACCGTGCTTGGAGAGTGCACCTGGTCCGCGCCTCCAGAGATGACGAGCGCGGGCGTGGCGCTGACCGTCGGCGGCACGGCGGCGGCGAGCGTCGGGTCGAGCCACCAGTTCAGGATCTCGTACAGCGCCCGGCCGCTCTCAGCCTTCATGCGGCGGAAGAGGGCGCGGGCGGCGTCCTCGCCCACGCGGTTCAGGGTGGCGGCGCGTACGATGGGGTAGTCGGGCTCGATCGCCTGCGCCCAGTAAGGGCCCCGCAGCGCCGCCAGCGCGAACCCGGCGGCGAGGTCGAAGGCGCTCGTCACCGGCTGGCCCCAGGCGGGTGAGGGCGCGAGCAGGATCAGCCCCGCCACCGGACGCCGCGCCGCCGCCAGCTGCGCCACCAAGCCTCCCATGGAGTGCCCCAGCAGCACGGGGGGCGTGGGGCAGGCGTCGATCGCGCGCACGACGGCCTTGGCGTAGTCCACCAGCGACAGGCCGACCACGGCCGAGGGCGGATCGCCCGGCCCGTGGCCCGGCAGGTCCGGCGCGGCCACCCAGTGGCCGACCGCGTCGAAGGCGTCGCGGAAGCCGTCGAAGCACCAGCCGCCGCAGAAGGCGCCGTGGATCATCAGGATCGGGGGCTTCACGCGGCGGAGGCCTGCAGGCTCGCGGCGAGCGGGCGGAAATGGGTCAGCACCTGCACGTAGGCCTCGCGCTTGAACGGCACGACGGTCTCCAGCGCCTCGTCCAGCTGCGCCCACCGCCAGGCGTCGAACTCGATCTCGGCGTGGCGGTCGAGGGCGACCTCGGCGTCTTGGCCGTCGAAGCGGAAGGCGAACCAGGTCTGCTCCTGGCCGGCGAAGCCGCGCGCCCGCTTGGTCCCGCCGTAGCCCGGCGGAAAGTCGTAGGTGATGCGCTCGGGCGCCTGGGCGAGCAGGGCGACGGAGGTGACGCCGGTCTCCTCCTCCA
Organism: Caulobacteraceae bacterium; assembly: GCA_030151985.1. Taxonomy (GTDB): domain Bacteria; phylum Pseudomonadota; class Alphaproteobacteria; order Caulobacterales; family Caulobacteraceae; genus JASLDZ01. The sequence goes on from JASLDZ010000110.1 coordinate 3,020, forward strand.
GCTCGCGCCGGGCGGCCGCCTCCAGGTCCTCGCCGGCGTCCACGCCCCCTTGCGGGAACTGCCAGTTGTGCGGGCCGGGCTGGCCGACGCGCCGGCCGAGCCAGACGCGGCCGTCGGGGCGGAAGAGGATGACGCCGACGTTGGGGCGGTAGCGGGGGGCGGGAGGCATGGGCGGGGCATAGCATCTCCGGCGAGACTTGCCCCCTCAGACCGTCGCTGCGCTCCGGCCAGCTCCCCCGCTTCGCAGGGGAGCAGAAGGATGCGCTGTGCTTCTCCTC
>JASLDZ010000127.1 GCA_030151985.1 Caulobacteraceae bacterium
CTGGGGCGCGGCCGGGGCGGGGCCCGCCAAGCCCGCCGCCTCCGGGTGGGACGCGCTCGCCCCCGCGCGCGACGCCGCGGCGGCCGAGGGGCGGCCGGGCGGCTTCGAGGGGCCGTCCTCCCCCGTCTCCGGACGGGGCGCGCTGGCGCAGAACTGGTCTCCGCCCCGCGTGGACGCGCCCTCCGCCGCTCCGCCCGCGCCGGAAGGTCCGGACGTGTGGGGCGCCATGGCGGCCAGCAACACGGTCGATTGGGGACGCGGCGGCTTCGGCGGCGACTGGAGCGCGCCGGCCGCCGCGCCGGCCGCCGCCGGTCAGGCTCCCGCCCCCGTGGGATCGGATGCGGCCTGGCGCGCCTTCCTGGATGCGGCGGGCATCGATCCCGCCTCGCTGAAGGCCGAGCCCGCCCAGGCCGCCGCCACCGCCGGCGCCATGCTGCGCAAGCTGGTCGCCGGCCTCGTGGTGATGATGGAGGCGCGCGCCCGCGCGAAGGCGCAGCTCGGCGCGCAGTCCACCACGCTGGAGCTGAAGGGCAACAACCCGATCAAGTTCGCCCGCTCGCCCGAGCGCGTGGCGGCGCAACTCCTGAACCCGCCGGAGCGCGGCTTCATGGGCGCGGGCGACGCGGTGGAGGACAGCTTCCGCGACCTGCAGGCGCACCAGATGGCGACGCTGGCGGCGATGCAGGGCGCCCTGCGCTCCACGCTGGACCGCTTCTCGCCCGACGCGATCCGCAAGCGCGCCGAGACCCGCGGTCTCCTGGCCAAGATCCTGCCGAGCGCCAAGAACGCCGCCTTGTGGGACGCCTACGAGCGCGAGTTCGAGGGCGTGGCCAAGGGCAGCGACGAGGCGTTCATGGACGTCTTCGCCAAGGCGTTCAAAGCCGCCTACGAGCAGGCCGCCGCCCAGATGAAGGCGCAGGGCCGCTAGGGACGGCGCGCCGGTCAGGTCTGGTCGTTCACCACCCGGTACCAGACCATCGAGGTCTTCCATGCGCCCGCCCGCGCCTTGTCGGCGAAGGCCTTGAGCCAGGCGGCGTCGACCACCTTGGACTGGTCGGTTTTCAGCGCGTTGGGCAGGTCGACCGGGAACGGCCCCTTGCCGGTCAGCAGCACCTCGCCCACCAGCCCGGTCTCGTTGTAGCAGGCGGTGGTCGAGTAGGCGCCGGCGCCCTTGTCGGTCACGAGGTCGGGCGCTTGGGTCTTGACCGCCTCCAACGCCGCGCGGTCGGCGAAGATCTGCTGCAGGCCGCCCTTGCGATCGAAGCCCAGGATCGAGAAGTCCTGCGCCGGGTCGGTCTTCACGTCGACCACCACCTTGGCGTTGGGACCGTTGCAGGGCGGCGCCTCCTTCATCAGCTCCCAGTTGGACTGCTGGGTCGCGATGCGGCGGCCGACGTCAGAGGCGGGCTCCCGGAACTGGCGCATGGTGTCGAGCGCCGCGCAGGTGGCGGGGGCGACGGGGAAGACGTTGGAGGTGTCGATCAGGCCGACCTTGGCGCCCGTGCCCGCCGCCACCTTCTGCACCGCCGCCTGCGCCGCGACGGGCGAGCCCGCCACCCCGGACAGCCGCAGGGAGACGCCCCCCGCCCCGTCGTCGCTGGCGGAATCGATGTCGAGCCAGGTGCAGGAGACGCCCGCGAGGGAGGCTTCGACGGCCTTGCGCACCGTCTCGGACGCCCGGGCGGTGTCGCCGGCCCCCTCCGTCGCGGCGGCTCCCCCCGCGGCGGCCGTCGGCGCGGGCGCGGGGGCCTTCTTGCCGCCGGAGAGCGCGACCACCGCGCCGATGCCGCCCAGCACCACGACCGCGCCCACCCCCGCCGCGATCATCGGCAGGTTGGACTTCTTGGCCCCGGCCGCCGCCGGCTTCCCGCCCTGCGGCCCCTTGCCCGCGCCCGCCGCCGGGGTGTCCAACGCCTTGGGCGGCGGCGGCGGCGCGCCGTGCGCCACCTTGTCGAGCGCCAGAAGCACGTCGGCCATGGAGCGGTAGCGCTCCGCCGGGTCGGGCTTCAGCATGCCCTCCAGCACCGGCCGGATGCGCTCGGGCACGACGGAGAGGTCCGGGCCCTTGCGGCGCTTGTCGATGGCGTCGACCAGGGTCGAGCCCATGTCCACCGGCTGCCCCGCCGCCGCCGTCAGGATCACCAGCGCCAGCGAGTAGACGTCCGTCCACGGCCCGATCTGGCGGTCGTAGTCGCCGAACTGCTCGGGCGCCACGAACCCCAGCTTGCCCGCGAACCCGTCGCCCACGATGGTCTTGGACGAGGCGTCCAGGTCCTTGGCGATGCCGAAGTCGATGATCTTGGCCTGGTCCAGCCGGCCTTCCGGCAGCAGCACGTTGTCGGGGCTGATGTCGCGGTGGATGGCGCCCAGCTCGTGCGCCGCCGCCAGGCCCGCCGCGAGCCGCCGGAGCAGGCTCTCCAGCTCGTCCGCGCCCGGATGGATCTGGCCGTAGTAGTCGCTGAGCTGGCCGCCGTCGATGAAGTCGGTGACGATGTAGAGCACGCCCAGCGCCGGCTCCTGCGCCAGGACGCGGTACTGCACGAGGCCCGGGTGCGAGAGGCGCGTCAGCGTGCGCGCCTCCTTGCGGAACATGGCCTGGACCGAGGGGTCCATCGCCAGGTGGCTCAGGATCACCTTGATCGCGACCCGCTCGTCGGTCTGGACGTTGATCCCCTCGTAGACCTCGCCCATGCCGCCGCGGGCGATGAACTTGCGCACCTCGTAGATGTGGTTGAGCACGACGCCCGGTGCGATGCGGCCCTCGCCGGCGTTCGCCGAGGCCGGCGGCGGAGGGGCCGCATAGGGGGCAGGCTCGGGCATCACCGCGTCCCACACCGGGCTGGCGGGCGGGGCGGAGGCGGCCGCGGGGGAGGCGTCGCCGCTCCAGCCGGGCTCGGCCGCGCCTCCGGCGGGCGGCGTGGAGGGCATGAAGACGGTGGGGTCGTGGCGCGCGGCCCCGCCTCCCGGCGGGGGAGGCGGGGCCGAGGGCGGGCCGCCGCCGGGGTTGAAGACGGTGCGGTTCGGGTCGCCGCCGGGCGGCTGGTCGTCGTCGGAGGGGGGCATGGGCGCCTTTGGCCTTACGCTACGCCGGCTCGGGCTGGAGGAAGCTCAAGACCGTGGTCTCCTCGCAGGCGACGGCGACCATGGTGACGTTGTCGGGCGCGCCGCGCGAGAGCACGAGCTCCAAGAGGCGCTTGCACGCCGTCTCGGCCGAGAAGGCGCCCAGACGCTCGGCGATCTCCTCCTCGGACACGAAGCCGGACAGGCCGTCGCTGCACAGCAGGAAGATGTCGCGCGAGCGCACGGTGTCGGACACGGCCTCCAGCTCCAGCACCTCCTGCACGCCCACGGCGCGGGAGAGGACGTGGCCCATCGGGTGCCGCTCGGCCTCCTGCGGGGTGAGGAGGCCGCGGTCGACCATCTCCTGCACCTGGGTGTGGTCGCGGGTGAGCCGGTGGAGCTGGCCGTCGCGCATCAGGTAGATGCGGCTGTCGCCCGCCCAGACGCAGGCGAAGCGGTCGCCGGCGATGTGCAGCACCACCGCGGTCGAGCCCATCCGCGCGCCGTTGGCGCTGGCGGTCGAGAAGATGTGCGCATTGGCCACCTGCAGCGCGTTCGCGAGCCCCGCGACGTCGGCGTCGAACCCCGCCCCGCCCCGCGCCTGCGCCACCGCGTGCGCGACCGCGCCCGACGCCCAGGCGCCGTTAGCGTGCCCGCCCATGCCGTCGGCGACCAGCCAGACGCCGTCGGACTCGCGCACGAGCATCGAGTCCTCGTTGGCGGAGCGCACGAGGCCGGCGTGGGTGACGCTGGCGGTCTTCACGCGGAACGCGGTCATCGGGCGGCCTCCAGCGACGGCGAGCCAGGGGATGGGACGGTGCGGGCGAAGAGGTCGGCCGGCGCCTGTCCGGTCGCGAGCGCCGTGGCGGCGCAATCGGGGGAGCCCAGCGTCCACCAGGCGCCGGCGCCGGTGGGCGGCGCGGCCAGGGCGCGGGCGGCGTCGGCGACGGCCGCCGTCAGCTCGGCGAACCGCTCCCGGGCCAGCTCCAGCAGGCTGTCGGCCGAGAACCCCTGCCCCAGCCCCTCGTAGATCAGCGTCTCCGCCTCGGCCGCGACCTGCAGCCCGGCCGCGCCCGCCTGGGCCGCGTCCAGCCCGTCCAGGCCGATCGCCAGCAGGTAGCGCCGCCCCGCCCCGTCCATCGAGGGCGCCAGCGCACCGGCGATCCAGCGCTCCCCGCCGCCGGTGACGAACCGCCAGGGGGGCGCCGAGCCGTGCGCCTCCTCGAACCCGTCGCCCGCGCCGGACCTGAGCGCGTCGAGCGCCGAGGTGGACCAAGCGTCCCACGCGTCCCGGTCCGCGTCCGACAGGCCGCGCGCCACGAAGTCGCCGTGGGCGGGCAGCTTGCCGAACAGGAAGGGGTTCACCCCTCGATCTCCCGCTCATCCCCGCGCATGCGGGGACCCAGACTTGCCTTCCGCACCCCATCCCCAGCGCTCGCGGCGAGAAAGCCTGGGTCCCCGCATGCGCGGGGATGAGCGGGCAGGAGAGAGCGGGTCCGCATCACAGCTTCGGCGGGCAGCGGAACGACCAGGGGCCGCCGCGGCTGAAGGGGTTGTCCTCGGAAGGCAGCGTGATGCGGAAGGTGGCGTAGGCCGAGCCTTCCCCGAAGGTCGCCTTGATCGCCAGCGGCCCCGCGTTCTCCTTCTTCGCCCCGTCCATGAGCCGGTAGAGCGCCCACGGGCCGTCGGCGGTGAAATCCTTCTGCTTGGTCGCCCCCGCGTAGAGCGTCACGCGCGCCTCGGGCAGGCCGGAGGCCGTCCACTGCATCGTGCGCGCGCCCGCCTGGTTGGCGTCGAACTTCTGCGTCTGGCCGCCGAAGCTGATCTCCGCCGCCGTGGTCGCCCCGCCGAA
>JASLDZ010000179.1 GCA_030151985.1 Caulobacteraceae bacterium
GGGACCCGGCTCCACGATCAGCACCTTGGGGCCGAGCGGCGCGAGCTCCTTGGAAAGGGCCTCCGAGATCGCCTCCACCCCGTGCTTGGTCGCCGCGTAGAAGCCGGAGCCCGGGAAGGCCAGCGCGCCGGCGACGGACGAGATGTTGACCACGAAGCCCGCGCCCTGCGCGCGCAGCGTCGGCAGCACGGCCTGGGTGACGGCGATGAGACCGAACACGTTGGTCTCGAACATGGCCCGGATCGGCCCGTCCTCGCCCTCCTCGATCGCGGCCATGTAGCCGTAGCCCGCGTTGTTCACGAGCACGTCGATGCGGCCGAAGGCGTCGAGCGCCGCCTTGACCGCGGCCTGCACCTGTTCGGGCCGGGTGACGTCGAGCGCCACCGCCTTGACGCGATCCTCCCGCCCCTGCGCCAAGTCACGGACCTGCGCCGCGTCCCGCGCGGTGGCCACGAGGCGCCAGCCCCGGTCCGCCACGATCCTCGCCAGCTCGCGTCCGAAGCCGGTCGAGCAGCCGGTGATGAACCAGACGGGGTCGGCGGGAAGGGTCATAAGGCGTCTCCGGCGCGCGGGGAGGCGCGCGCAGACGACTTAGGCGGCGCGGAAGGCCATCGCCACGCCGTTCATGCAATATCGCAGGCCCGTCGGCCGCGGCCCGTCGTCGAACACATGGCCCAGGTGGCCGCCGCAGCGGGGGCAGTGCACCTCGGTGCGCGTCATGAACAGCGAGCGGTCGACGCTGGTCGCGACCGCGGTCTTGGACAGGGGCGCCCAGAAGGACGGCCAGCCGGTGCCGCTGTCGAACTTGGTCTGCGAGCTGTAGAGCGGCTGGGCGCAGGCGGCGCAGACGAACACGCCCTTGCGGTGCTCGCTGTTCAGCGGGCTGCTGTAGGGCGCCTCGGTGCCCTCGTGCCGCAGCACCTGGTAGGCGGCGGGGGCCAGCTGCGCCTTCCACTGCGCGTCGGTCTTCTCGACCGGATAGCGCGCTTGCGGTTTGGCGGGCGTCTGACCGAGACCGAACATGGGCGAGGCTCCTTCGCTTCCCGATGTGGGTTACGAGGGAGCCGTCGCCAAGGCTTCGCGTCAGCCGCCGTAGATCACGCTCAGCGTCTCGGCGACGCAGGCGGGGCGGTCCTCGCCCTCGATCTCGATGGTGCACTCGTTGGTGAGCTGCAGGCCGCCCGACTTCGGCTCGGCGGCGAGCAGCTTCTGGCGCATGCGCACCCGCTTGCCGACGCGAACCATGCCCGTGAACCGCACCTTGTTGGAGCCGTAGTTGATGCCCCGCGTCACCCCCGTCACGCGCAGGATGCCCGCGCCGAGGAACGGGATCAGCGACAGCGTCAGGTAGCCGTGGGCGATGGGACCGCCGATCTCTCTGGTGGCGCGCTCGACGTCGATATGGATCCACTGGTGGTCGCCCGTGGCCTCGGCGAACTGGTTGACCCGCTCCTGCGTGACCTCGACCCAGTCGGAGACGCCGACCTCCTGTCCCACCAGGCTCTGCACGTCCGAATAAGCCACCTCGCGCGCCATGCGGCGTCCTCCCTTGTCGTAGGTCTGGCGAACGATGGTAAGGCTTCGCGCGGACGAGGGAAGGGTGCGGTGCCGGTCGCCTTGCGGCCGTCCGAGTCGCGGCGCATCTTACCTACGTCTTACCAGGAGGCCGCCATGCCGCAGGCCAAGCTTATCACCACCCTCTCCACCAAGGGGCAGATGGTCCTTCCGAAGGCCGTGCGTGATCGGCGGGGATGGGGCGAAGGTGTGCGCCTGGTGGTCGAGGACACCCCGCATGGCGTGCTCTTGACGGCGGAAGACGCCGTGCCGCTGTTCCCTCCGACGCGATTGGATGACGTGAGCGGCATCCTCAAGCGACCCGGGCAGCGGAAGATCACCGACGAAGAGATCAGGCAGGCGGCGCGGGAGGGCGCGGCGGAGCGGTACGAACGCAGCCTCCGAAACCGCTGACATGCTGGCGATCGACACCAACGTCGTCATCCGCATCGTCACCGAAGACGATCCGCCCCAAGCCGCACGAGCACGCCGCCTTGTGGCGGAGAATGAGGTGTTCGTCGGCGTTACCGTGCTTCTCGAAAGCGCCTGGGCGCTCGAACACCGCTACGACCTTGCGTCGGGAGACGTTATCGACGGTCTAAGGCTGTTCGCCGGTCTTCCGACCGTGACCATCGAAAGCCGTGAAGACGTCTACAGAGCGATGGAGTGGTGCGAGGCGGGAATGGATTTCGCCGACGCCCTGCATTTATCTCTCGGTGCGAAGCTCGACGCTTTCGTCACCTTCGATCGCGATCTTCTCGAGCTGGCCCGGCGCCGGGGATTGAAGGTCGTCGAGCCATGAGCCGGCTCGACGAACGCTTCCTCGATGAGCTGAAGGGCCGGCTGCGGCTGTCCGACGTGATAGGGCGCACCGTGAAGCTGCGGCGGCAGGGGCGGGAGTATGTCGGCCTCTCACCCTTTGCCAAGGAGAAGACGCCGAGCTTTTTCGTCAACGACGACAAGGGCTTCTTCCACGACTTCTCATCCGGCAAGCACGGCGACCTGATCGGCTTCCTGATGGAGGCCGAGCGCCTCTCCTTCCGCGAGGCGGTGGAGCGGCTGGCGGGGGAGGCGGGGATGGCGCTCCCGGCCGAGGACCCCCGCGCCGCCGAGGCCGAGGCCCGCCGCTTCGGCCTGATCGAATGGCTGGAGGAGGCGGCCAGGTGGTTCGAGGCGCAGCTGCGCCGTCCGCAGGGCGAGGCCGCGCGCGCCTACCTCGACCGGCGAGGGCTGCCGAAGGAGGAGTGGGGGCGCTTCCGGCTGGGCTTCGCGCCCGCGGGCCGCACGGGGCTGAAGGACCATCTGATCGCCAAGGGCGCCCAGCCGGGCGATCTCGTGGAGGCGGGCCTCTTGATCGCGCCGGAGGACGGCGGCGCGCCCTACGATCGCTTTCGCGACCGCATCATCTTCCCGATCACCGACCACCGCGGCCGGGTGGTCAGCTTCGGCGGCCGCGCGCTCGATCCGGAGGCGCGGGCCAAATACCTGAACGGCCCCGAGAGCCCCGTCTTCCACAAGGGCCGCGTGCTCTACGGCCTGTTCGAGGCGCGCAAGCTCCTGCACGCGGAGGAGACGGCCAAGCCCGAGGTCGCGCCGGGGCTCGTGGTGGTCGAGGGCTACATGGACGTGATCGCCTGTCAGCGCGCGGGCGTCGCGGGCGTCGCGGCCATGGGCACGGCCCTGACCGAGGAGCAGATGGAGGCGCTGTGGAAGCTCCACGAGGAGCCCACGCTCTGCTTCGACGGCGACGCGGCGGGCAAGCGCGCCGCCGCCCGCGCCATGGACCGCGCTCTGCCCCTGCTGCAGCCGGGGCGGAGCTTCCGCTTCGCCTTTCCCGAGGGCGGCAAGGACCCCGACGACGTGCTCCGCGACCAAGGGGCGGGGGTGCTGAAGGCGCAGCTCGCGAAGACCCAGCCCTTCGTGCAGGCGCTGTTCGAGCGCGAGCGCGAAGCCGACCCGCTGTCGACGCCCGAGAGCTACGCCGGCCTCAAGGTGCGGCTGCGCAAGCTAGCCGGCGCCATCGCCGACCGCGACCTCGGGCAGATGTACCGCGAGGCGCTGCTCGACCGCTTCGAGGAGCTGCGCGGCTTGGCGCGCCCGGCGACCACGCTCAGCGGCGCCGGTCGGGCGATGGCGGAAGCGCGATGGGCCGGCAAGCCGCGCAAGGGCGCGCGCTGGGCGCCGCCGCAGAGCTCGCGACCGCTGCCCGTCACCGAGGACCGCACCCGCGCCATGCGTGCGGCGCCCTCGCTCCTGGCGGCGGCCGTGGCCAAGGCGGTGCTGGACCACCCGGAGTTCGTCGACGAGCGGTTGGAATCCCTCGTGGTGCAGGGGTTCTGCGACCCGCGGCTGGAGGGTTTGGCGCACGCCGTGGTCACCGCCCGCATGCAGGCTGAAACCCTTGACTCGCAAGCGCTCGAACGCCATCTGCGATCGCTCGGTCTACAGCCTGAAGTCGAAGACATCGCCACCGTGGCGGCGAAGTCCGGCGCTCCGTTCCTGGAGCCGGACGTCCCACCCGAGACCGCGCGTGCGCTTTGGTCGCAAGCCTACGACCACCTGATCCGCGTCGCCGCGCTGGAGCGGGCGTTCGCGGATGCGAAGACGGACCTTGAGCGGGACCACGACTATCCCACCTTGGGAAGACTGAAGGCGGAGCGCGACGCGGCCCAGCGCGCGGTCCGGGCGGGAACACTTTGGAGTTCGGAGGCGTCTACAGAGGACGCGTCGCTCCACTAGCATTTGACACCGGCGCGCGGGCCGACCCGCACCCGGCGGAGACGTTGATGAGCACGACCACGACGACCGAACCGCCCGAAGGGGGTGATCCGCCGGTGGACGGACCGCTGCTCGACCTCACCGACGCGGCGGTCAAGAAGTTCATCAAGCAGGCCAAGGCCCGGGGCTACGTCACCATGGACGAGCTCAATAAAGTCCTGCCTTCTGAAGAGGTTACGCCCGATCAGATCGAAGATACGATGGCGATGCTCAGCGAGATGGGCGTCAACGTCGTCAACGCCGAGGAGGACGTCGAGCAGCCCGAGGGCGGCGAGGTCGCGGTCCGCGAGGAGAACGCGGTCGCCGAGACGCCCAAGGAGGCCGCCTACGACCGCACCGACGACCCTGTGCGCATGTACCTGCGCGAGATGGGCTCGGTGGAGCTCCTGTCGCGCGAGGGCGAGATCGCCATCGCCAAGCGCATCGAGGCCGGCCGCGACACGATGATCCGGGGGCTGTGCGAGAGCGCGCTCACCTTTGAAGCGATAATGGTTTGGCGCGACGAGCTGCAGAACGGGCGCATCCTGCTGCGCGAGGTGATCGACCTCGAGCAGACCTACGGCGGCCAGAACCCGGCGGCGGCGCCGTCCGGCGAGGGGGAGGGCGCGGAGGCGGGCGTTCCCGCGCAAGGCGCTGAAAGCCCCCAGGAAGCGCCCGAGGGCGAGTCGGAGGAGGACGAGTTCGACGACGGCGCCGGCCCCACCGTCAGCGCCATGGAGGCGGAGCTGCGCGAGGGGGTGATGGCCACCCTCGACTCCATCGCCGGCGAGTTCGACGCCTTCCGCAAGCTGCAGGAGAAGCTGGTCGAGCAGCGGCTGTCGGGCGCCGACCTCTCGGCCGAGGACCGCACCGCCTATCTCGCGCTCGCCGGCCAGATCAGCCAGCACCTCAAGACGCTGAAACTGAACAACAACCGCATCGAGGCGCTGGTCGAGCAGCTCTACGCCATCAACAAGCGGCTGATGGGGCTGGAGGGCCGACTGCTGCGCCTGGCCGACAGCTACGGCATCAGCCGCCCTGAGTTCCTGAAGGCCTACTTCGGCGCCGAGCTCGACCCCCAGTGGGCCGAGAAGGTGAAGGCGTCGGGCGTGCGCTGGACGAAGTTCGTGGAGAAGGAAGGCGCCCAGGTCGCCGACATCCGCGGCGACGTGGCCGCACTGGCCAGCGAGACGGGCGTCCCGATCGACGACTACCGCCGCATCGTCCAGACCGTCCAGAAGGGCGAGCGTGAGGCCCGGCAGGCCAAGAAGGAGATGGTCGAGGCGAACCTGCGGCTCGTGATCTCCATCGCCAAGAAGTACACCAACCGCGGCTTGCAGTTCCTTGATCTCATTCAGGAAGGCAACATCGGCCTGATGAAGGCGGTCGACAAGTTCGAGTACCGCCGCGGCTACAAGTTCTCCACCTACGCCACCTGGTGGATCCGCCAGGCGATCACCCGCTCGATCGCCGACCAGGCGCGCACCATCCGCATCCCGGTCCACATGATCGAGACGATCAACAAGATCGTCCGCACCAGCCGCCAGATGCTGCACGAGATCGGCCGCGAGCCGACGCCGGAGGAGCTGGCCGAGAAGCTGGCCATGCCGCTCGAAAAGGTGAGGAAAGTTCTCAAGATCGCCAAGGAGCCCATCAGCCTCGAAACGCCGATCGGCGACGAGGAGGACAGCCACCTGGGCGACTTCATCGAAGACAAGAACGCGGTCCTGCCGATCGACGCGGCCATCCAGTCGAACCTGCGCGAGACCACCACCCGCGTGCTGGCCTCACTCACGCCGCGGGAGGAGCGGGTGCTGCGCATGCGCTTCGGCATCGGCATGAACACCGACCACACGCTGGAGGAGGTCGGCCAGCAGTTCTCGGTCACCCGCGAGCGCATCCGCCAGATCGAGGCCAAGGCGCTGCGCAAGCTCAAGCACCCCAGCCGTTCGAGGAAGCTCCGCAGCTTCCTGGACAGCTGATCGCGGGGACAGCGCGGGGACAAGGCCGGCGTCCCGATCAGTGACAGGCGGGACGGAACGGGGACGAATCGCGCCCCGTCCCCGCCCCGTCCGGCGCGCTTAGGGTCCCAGGCCATGACCTGCGACCCGCGTATCCCCGTCACGCCGCTCCCCTCCGGCCGTCGGGAGGCGTACGGCCCGCAGACGTGGGCGCTGATCCGCGAGGCGTATCTGGGCGGCACGCCGGCGCCGCACCTGTCGCGCACCTTCGGCCCCCACGTCGATACGATCCGCAAGCGCGCCGTGCGCGAGAAGTGGACCCGCACCGCGTACGCCGCCGCCCAGGAGCGCGCCCGCGTCTGGCCCGCCCCCGATCCGCAGGAGCCGGAGCCGGCCGGGCTCGACCCCTCCGCCCTGCTCGACGCCGCCCTGGCGCAGGCCCGCGCCCATTTCGCCGCCGGCCGCGACGCCCAGGCCGACGCGGCGATCCGCCGGGGCGACGCCCTGGCCCGCCTGGCCGAGGTCGCCGAGCGTCTGCGGCCCCGCACGCTGGACGCCCTGTTCGCCGCCCGCCACGAGATCGCGCGAAAGCTGGAGCAGCTCGCCGACGACGCCGCCCGCCGCGCCCTCAACGACCCCAACGGCGCGCCCAAGGCGATGTGCGAGTGGGCCTACCGCTGGCGCGCCGAGAACCTCGGCCCCGCCTGCGCCGCCCACGACGCCCAAGTCCGCCGCAACTTCGGCCACCCGGACCCCGACCGCTACGTGGCGGCGTCCGGCGGATCGCCTGCCGATCAGGCGGCGCGGGGCAGGACGTAGCCCGCCTCCGTGCGGCGCACCTGCCCATCGCGCTGCAGGGCGTCGAGCAGGGAGACGACCTCGGCGCGGACGGAACGGCCCTTGAAACGGGCGGCGACGTCGGAGGCGGGCGTGGGCGCGGCGGCCTCGGCCAGCACGCCCTTGATCGCCAGGACGCGCGAGCGGCCCTCCTTGGGCCAGGCCGCCTTCTCCACCTCCGCCTCCACCGTCCCGAGGAGGTCGGCCCCCGTCACGCCGGCGGCGCCCGTGCGGCCGAAGCGGGGGAGCTGCCAGTCGGGGCGCAGCCAGGCGACGTCGGCGCCCAATTCCTTCTCGCGGCGCTCCGCGTTCAAGGCGACGAGCCGCGCGAGCATCGCCTCCTCCCAGTCGCGCCGCTTGGCCGCGAGGTCGCCGCCGAGGTCGAGCGCGGCGCGGGGGGCGGGGGCGGGGAGGTCGCTCCAGCCGTAGGCGGCGAGCGTCAGCCGGTCGATGTCGTCGTGCAGTTCGGCGAGGGCGCCCACCGCTCCGTCGCGCGCCGCTTCCGCCGTCCTGACCGGCGGTTCGGGAAGGGGCAGGTCGGCGGCGGCCGCGACCTCGCGCGCGCGGTGCGCCTCCAGGGCATTGTAAAGCTCGGTGAGGGTGAGCCGCGGATGCTCCGCCAGCCGCGCCTTGCGGAAGCGGTCGAGCGCCTCTCCGGCCTCGGCGAGGGCGGCGGTCTGAGGCGGGAACGGGAAGGGATCGAAGACCAGCGTCTTCACATACACGGGATCGTTGCCGAACCCGAGCCATCCTCCGGCGCGCAACGCCCAGGTGACGTGAAGATCAGACGATAGCGCCGCGAGCGCTGAGGCGTCGGCGGTCGCTATTACCGCGAGCTTATTATCTGGCGTGATTCTGCCGTCGATAAAGGAGAAGGTTCGCTGCCTCGATGTCTCGGTAGTTGCGATGTAGCGCCTGAGCCCGGCTAAGGCTGGGCGCAACTCCGTCCTAGGCTTGCCGAAGACCCACCATTTGTCGAGATATTCCAGCGCATCCTTGGTGGCCGACTTTTTAACCACCGCCGCGCGCGCAGCCTTCACGGTCGCCTTGAGGTGCTCGTACACCTCCGGGAACCGCTCCCGCACCTCGTCCGAGCGGAGGCCATAGAGGTCGATCACCCACTTGCCGCGGGAGCGCTGGGTCAGGTCGCGGCCGTTGAGGTAAGGATGGATGTGCCGCTCCAGCCCCGGGCGCAGCACGCCGAAGCCGTCGGCCCGCGGCGGCGCCGCCTCGCCCGCCGCCAGCGCGGCGGCCTCTGCCGGCGTCGC
>JASLDZ010000191.1 GCA_030151985.1 Caulobacteraceae bacterium
GTGCTGGTGGCCGCGGCGGTGTGCACCAGCGTGATGGCGGTGGTGATCCTGGTGCGGCTCTTGGGCCTCAAGCGCCGGCTCGCCCACGCCTGACGGGGCTTCAGCCCGCGCGCGAGCGCAGGCGGGCGAACAGCCGCGTCCCCTCCCCGGCCTGCCACAGCACCAGCGTCGGCACGCCGATGGCGAGGTCGCGGGCGCGGCGGATCAAGGACAGCGCCAGCGCCGTCTCCGGATGCAGGCCGAACAAGGGGGCTAGCAGAAGGTAGGCGCCCTCCTGCACCCCCAGCGCGCCCGGCACCAGGAACCCCACGCTCTTGGCCACCGAGAGCAGACTCTCCAGCGTCAGCACCGCCCATAGAGGCAGGGGCGCGCCCATGAACAGGAGCGCGATCCAGCTCGCGACGCCGCTGCCCACCCATCCGGCCAGGTGCAGCGCGGCGGCGGCGGCGAGGCGGCCGCGCTTCTCCCACACCTCGTCCAGCGCCAGGCCGACCGCCTCGGCGCGCGCGGCGCTGTCCGGCAGGAACCGGGCCGCGACCCAGCCGACCATCGCCACGCCCCGCCGCTGCAGCATCACGAAGGCGACCGTGGCCACCAGCGTCAGGCCGAGCCCCAGGGCGCCGGTCCAGAACAGCTCGTCGGTCTGGGCGGACCCGTGCATCCGCAGGAGCAGGCCCGCGATCCCGCCGATCACGAACACCGCCTGCGCCATCATCTCGGTGGAGAGGTCGACCAGGATCGAGGAGTAGACCAGGGGCTCCGGGATCCCCCGCGCGATCACCGCCCGCGCCCCGATCAGGAGGCCGCCGACCTGGCTGAAGGGCAGGATGTCGCTCGCCGCCTCGCGCGTGATTCGACCGGCGACGAACACGCCGGCCCGGTCCGCGGCGAGCCCGGGCGCGCCGGCGAACCACGCCAGCCCCAGCACCACCAGCACCGCCATCCAGAAGGCGCACAACGTCAGGAAGCCGAGCCAGCCCACCGACGCCACCGCCCCGGCCACCTTGGGCAGGCCCACGAAGCCCACGAGCCCCGCGAACAGCAGCACGCCGAAGCCGGTGGCGATCAGCGCGCCGGTCTTCATGACTTCATGCAGCGCGACATTCGCCCGTTCATCCTCACCTCCGTTTCCCCCGGACTTGATCCGGGGGCCGAGCCGTCCGGGGGCAAGCGGCCTGACGGCCGCCGCAAGGCGGCGAGGCGCACCACGTTCGGCCCCCGGGTCAAGCCCGGGGGATACGGAAGAAATCGGGGCACGGTCGTGGCGTAGATCTGAAGGTCTAAGCCGCCGCGGGCGTAGCTTCCGCCCTCCTTCGCCCGCGCACGCGCTTGCCGTGCCGGTCGCGGCCCATGACCTTCAGCGCGATCTTCACCAGCGTCGGCATGAACCGGGGCTGAACCAGGCGCTTGTCGTAGATGGAGAGCCGCCGGTCGTTCTCCTCCAGGCACAGCGCCATCAGCTCCCAGACGTCCAGGTCCTCGCCGACCTGAGACGCGCCCGTCACGGTGAAGTTGTTGTCCTGCGCCTTGGCGACCTTGTCTTTCTGCGCGTCGCCCTTTTCGTCGATGCCCGACGCGATGCCCATGCGCTCGTAGGCCAGGAACACCCACACCGCCCAGACCTTCAGCTCGAAGGCGATGCGCTGGAAGAGGTTCAGACGGCGCCGGTGCCACGCCACCCAGTTCACGAAAAAGACGATGTGGCGCCCCTCCTCGCGCACCACGGGCTCGAAGGTCTCGACCAGCTCGGCGGGGAAGAAGCCGGAGCGGCGGGCGGTCTCGAACAGGCCGAAGGCGAAGAAGCTGTCCACGCACTCGCTGAAGCCGGTGACCATGTAGGCCCACTCGGCGTCCTTGGGGACCTTGTACTCGGGCTCCGGCTCCAGCGGGATGCCGTAGGCGTTGACGAGGCACGACAGCACCACCTTGTGGCGCCGCTCCTCGAAGGCGTTGAGGTCCAGCGCGCGGCGCACGAGCGGGTCGTCCACCTGGTCGGCGTAGGTCTGCATGCGCAGGCCGGCCTTGCCCTCGGTCTGCACCGCGATGTCCCAGATCGGCAGGGAGGTGACGCGGCGCTGCGCCTCGGGCTCAAGCTTGGGCCAGTCGATCACCGCGGGGCGGTAGGCGTCGAACAGGTCGAGCATGGTGCGGCTGAACAGCACCTTGTGCGCCTCGGAGCCGAGCCTGATCCGCTGGCCCTCGGGCGGAAGCGGCCAGGGCGTGCCGTCGGTGGAGGGCGGGACGAGGCCGGTGCGGTCGGGCGTGATCACGGGCGCGTTCATGTCGGCAATCTAGGGCCTGCGGCGGCGCGGCGGTAGGCTGGCGGCGCCACAGGCGGCCGCTCAGCGCGCCGTCGCCTCGACCAGGTCGGCGAGGCGTTCGGCGGCGTCGGGGCGGGCGACGGTCTTGGCGGCGGCGGCGCAGCGGGCGAGCGCGTCGGCGTCGCCGATCCAGCGGGACAGCGCCTCGGCCAGGCGTGCGGCGGTGAGCTGGTGCTCGACCACGATCTCGGCCGCGCCCGCGTCGACCAGGAGCTTGGCGTTCAGCCGCTGGTGGTCGTCGGCGGCGATGGCCAGCGGCACCAGGATCGCGGGCCGCCCCGCCACCGCCAGCTCGCACACCGTGGAGGCGCCCGCGCGGCCGACCACGAGGTGCGCCTCGGCGAGCCGCTTGGCCATGTTGCGGAAGAAGGGCGCGACCTCGGCCTCGACGCCGGCCTCGGCGTAGGTGCGGCGGGCGAACTCGATAGATTCCATCCGCGTCTGCTGCTCGACGTGCAGGCGGATGCGCTGCTCCTCGGCGAGGAGCTGGATGGCGGTGGGCATCAGCTCGGAGAGCAGGCGCGCGCCCTGGCTGCCGCCCGTCACCAGCAGGCGCACGGTGGCGGTCGGGGGCGTGTAGGCCTGGTCGTAGAGGGCGCGGATCTCCGGCCGCACGGGATTGCCCACCACCTGCGCGCGGCGCTTCACCTTGGGCGTGGCCTTGGCCAGCGTGGGGAAGGCGCAGGCCACCGCATCCACCTGCGGGGCGAGCCAGCGGTTCACGCGGCCCAGCACCGCGTTCTGCTCATGCACCACCGTCGGAATGCGCCGCCCGCGCGCCGCCATCAGCGCCGGGAGCGAGGGATAGCCTCCGAAACCGACCACCACGGCAGGCTTCAGCCGCCGGAACGCGCCCCGCGCCTTGGAGACGCCCAGCGCGATCTTGAGACCGCCGCGCGCCATGCCGACGAGGTCACCGGTCTTGAAGGTCGCCGCCTCCAGCGCCAGCCGCTCCTCCGCGGGAAAGTGGGTGGCGAACTGGGCGCCCCGCGCGTCGGTGGCCAGCACGATGCGCCAGCCCCGGCCCGCGAGCTCCCGCGCCAGCGCCTCGGCGGGGAACAGGTGTCCGCCCGTGCCTCCAGCGGCGACGACGGCGACGCGGCCGCGCCCCGAACCCTCGCCGCCAGCCTCGCTCAAGGCAGCGCCGCTCCCGCCCGCGCCGGCCCTTCGAAGCCCGCGTAGGCGCCTGGACGCCGCCGCACCAGCGCCAGCGCCAGGCCCATGGTCAGCCCCATCGCCAGCATGGAGGAGCCGCCGTAGCTGATGAAGGGAAGCGTCATGCCCTTGGTCGGGATCAGGTTTAGGTTCACGCACACGTTGATGAGCGTCTGCTGCCCCAGAAGCACGAAAAGCCCGCTCGCCGCCACCTGTTCGAACGGGTCCGAGAGCTTCATCGCCTTGTAGAGCCCCCGGGCCACCACCAGCAGGAACACGCTGATCAGCGCCAGGGAGAAGACGTAGCCGTACTCCTCCGCCGCGACCGAATAGATGAAGTCGGTGTGCAGGTCGGGCACGTGACGCTTCATGATCCCCTCCCCCGGCCCGACGCCCAGGAGACCTCCGTGAGCGATCGCCTCCGCCGCCTTATCGACCTGGTGGGTGTCGGCCTTCTCGGGGCTCAGGAACTTGTGGAAGCGCGCGGCGACGTGGCCGAAGGCGAAGTAGATGGCGATGAAGCCGGAGAAGGCGGCGCCGCCCAGGATCGCGATCCACTTCATCGGCACGCCCGCCATGAAGAAGCAGGCGCCGAAGGCGACCGTCACCAGCACCGTCTGCCCCACGTCCGGCTGCGCCAGGAGCAGCGCCACCGCCACGCCGTAGAGGCCGAAGGCGATGGAGACGCCGGGCACCCCCTGCCCCTTCCTCGCCTCGGCGAACATCCAGCTCGCCAAGACGATCAGCGCCGGCTTCATGAACTCGGACGGCTGGAGCGAGAAGCCGCCGATCTGCAGCCACCGCTCCGCGCCCTTGGCCGAGTGCCCGATCACCGGCAGCACCAGCATGATCAGGATGGCGACGGCGTAGGTGAAGAAGGC
Source organism: Caulobacteraceae bacterium (assembly GCA_030151985.1). GTDB lineage: Bacteria > Pseudomonadota > Alphaproteobacteria > Caulobacterales > Caulobacteraceae > JASLDZ01. The sequence goes on from JASLDZ010000191.1 coordinate 4,358, forward strand.
GACTCGCCTCACGCCCCGCGACGACAGGATCGAGCTCCCGATCAGGATCGCGAACCCCAGCGCCCCGAACAGGCACTGGCGCACGGCGAAGTGGAACGGGTCGTGGAAGCCGGTGCGCGCCGCCGCCGCCGGGCTCGACCCGAACGACAGCGCCACCCCCACGCCGATCAGCAGCACCAGCGCGCCCAGCAGCAGCCGGTCCGTCGTCCACCACCACAGGCCCAGGCGCGAGCGGTCGGTGCGGGCGAAGGCGTGCGGCGCGTAGGTCGTGGCCATGGGCGGGCGGTCCCGTCGGCGCGAGGCGCCGGCTGTCGACGAAGAGCGATTCCCGACCGCGAGGCCGGGCGTCCCACCGATGGCCCGCCATGGTTAAGCGCAGGTTGCGGCGGCCGGAAAAGTCCGCAACCCGGCGCTCTCGTCCCGACTCGGCCGCGCCGCTAGGCTGGCGTCGCGCCATGACCGCCGTCCCCCGCGAGAGCCCGCTGCAGCGCCTGTTCCTCGGCCGCTTCCCGGCCAAGGGGGTGGTGTGGTTCTCCGTGCCCGGCGGCCAGCCGCTGTACGCCGCGGGGTCGCCGGCCGACGCGCTCTACCTCGTGCGCAGCGGGCGGCTGGCGGTGACGCAGTCGTCCGAAGGGCGTCCGCCGCAGGTGCTGGGCATCGTGCGCCCCGGCGAGCCGGTCGGCGAGATGGCGCTGATCGCCGGCACCCATCACACCTCCACCGTCGTGGCGCTCCGCGACAGCGAGGTGCTGGCGCTTCCCCGCGAGCAGTTCCTGGTGGAGGCGCGCCGGCGCCCGATGCTGCTGGCCGAGCTGGCCCGCCTGTCGATGCTGCGCGCCCGCATGAACGCCCGCACGGCGACCGACGGCTCCAGCCACGCGGGCGAGCCCACGGTGTTCGGCTTCCTGGGACTGGTCGAGGCGGCCGGCGTGCGCGCGGTCGTGGAGCGGCTGGCGCGGCGGTTGCGGGGCTCTGGCCTGAGCGTCGCCGTCGTGGGCGGCGAGGCGCTGCGCCAGTCCAGCGAATGGTTCTCCGCGCTCGAACAGGCGCACGACTTCGTGCTGCTGGCCGCCGAGGCGCCCGAGGCGGAGTGGCGGCGCGTCTGCGCGCGCCAGGTCGACCAGCTGTTCCTCGTCGCGCGCCAGGGCGTGGCACCCTCCCCCGACGCGCGGGTGCGGGCGGACGAGGCGGCGATGCCCAACCGCCCCGTCGAGCTGATCCTGACGCGCGCGGGAGACGCGGCGCGCACGCGCAAGGCGCAGGGCTGGTTGGACACGCTGGGCTGCGCGCGGCTGCACCAGCTGCGCGACGGGTCGGAGGTCGACCTCGCCCGCCTGACGCGGCTCCTGACCGGCCGCGCGGTGGGGCTGGTGCTCTCCGGCGGCGGCGCGCGCGCCTACGCCCACGTCGGCGTGCTGCGGGCGCTGCGCGAGGGCGGCGTGCCGGTCGACCAGATCGGCGGCGCCTCCATGGGCGCCATCGTGGGCGCCGGCGTGTGCCTGGGCTGGGACCCCCACGAACTGGACGCCCGCATGCGCGCCGCCTTCGTCGCCTCCAACCCCGTGGGCGACATGGCCCTGCCGATGATCGCGCTCAGCGGCGGCCGGCGCGTGAAGATGCGGCTGAAGGACCACTTCGAGGACGTGGAGTTCGCCGACCTCGACCTGCCGTTCTTCTGCGTCTCCTCCAACCTCACCACCGGCCTGCCGCAGGTGCACGACCGGGGCGTGGTGCGCCACGCGCTGCGCGCCTCCTGCGCGCTGCCGGGGATCATGCCCCCCGTGGTGGTCGACGGCGAGGTGCTGGTGGACGGGGGCGTGCTGCGCAACCTCCCCACCGACATCATGCGCGAGCGCTGTCGCGGCCCTGTCGTCGGCGTGGACGTGGCCCTGACCGAAGACCTCTCCGCCGCCGACGTCGAGCGGCCGCCGTCGCTTTGGGCCTTCCTCGCGTCCGGCGCCTGGCGGCGCGGCCCGCCGCTGGTGTCGCTCCTGATCCGCTCGGCGACGGTGACGACGCACCGCGAGTTCGCCGCCGCGCGCGAGGCGTCCGACATGCTGATCGCGCCGATGATCGACGGCGTGGGCCTGCAGGACTGGAAGTCGTACGACCGCGCCGTGGAGGCCGGCTACCGCTCGGCCAGCGAGGCGCTGGAGAAGCTCGACCGCCCGCTCACCGACCTGCGCCGCCCCCGCGAGGCGACAGCCGACATCCCGATGCTGGAGGAGGTGTCGAGCTGAGCTTGCGGCCGCGCTCGATCCAAGCGACGTTCAGATCAGCGAGGGAGCGACACGCATGGCGGACGGCGACAAGGGTCAGGTGCTGGTCACCGGCGGCTCGGGCTACATCGGCGGCTGGTGCGTCGCCAAGGCGCTGGACGCCGGCCACGACGTGCGCGCCACCCTGCGCTCGCTCAAGCGCGAGGACGAGGTCCGCAAGACGATCGCCACCGTCTCGCCCGCCGCCGCCGACCCCAAGCGCCTGACCTTCCACGCCGCGACCCTGACGGAGGACTCAGGGTGGGGCGAGGCCGTCTCCGGCTGCCGCTACGTGCTGCACGTCGCCTCGCCGATCCCCGACAAGCCGCCCAAGGACGAGCAGGAGCTGATCGGCCCCGCCCGCGAGGGCGCGCTGCGCGTGCTGAAGGCGGCGGTGGACTCGGCGGTCGAGCGGGTGGTGATGACCTCCTCCATGGCCGCCATCGCCTACGGCCACCCGGCGCAGCGCTACGTCTCCGGCCCGCCCTTCACCGAGGCGGACTGGACCGACCCGACGCAGAAGGACGCCACCGCCTACGTCCGCTCCAAGACCATCGCCGAGAAGGCGGCGCGCGACTTCATGGCCGAGCACGGCGCCGCGACGCAGTTCGCCACCGTCAACCCCGCCGCGGTGCTGGGGCCGGTGATGGGGAAGGACTACTCGCCGTCGGTGCTGATCGTGGAGCGCATCCTGAAGGGCGCCCTGCCCGGCCTGCCGCGCATCGGCTTCTGCGTGGTGGACGTGCGCGACGTCGCCGACCTGCACCTCCTGGCCATGACCAAACCGGAAGCCGCGGGCGGCCGCTTCCCCGCCGGCGGCGACTTCATGTGGTTCGAGGACGTGGCGCAGACGCTGAAGCGCGAGCTCCCCACTTCCGAAACCGGCAAGATCCCCACCCGCCGCCTGCCCGACGCCCTGCTGCGCATCGCGTCCCTGTTCGACCCGCAGGTTCGCGGCATCATCAACGAGGTCGGCCGCCGTCGCGAGATGAGCTCCGCCGCGAGCCTGGAGCTGGGCTGGACGCCGAAACCCCCGGCGCAGACGCTGATGGATACGGCGCGGAGCCTGAAGGCGGTGGGCGCGGTCTAGGGAACCAGTGGGATGCCGGCCTTGGGCGCCGCGGCGATCAGGGCTTGGTCCCGCGTGGCGAGCGCGCCGCCTGTGCGGATCGCCAGTTCGAGGTAGGCCGCGTCATAGATGGTCAGTTGGAAACGGTCGGACACAGCGAACAGCGGAGATAAAAGCGAGGTCGGCGCATCCAGCTCTATGTTGAGCGCGCGCAATCGTCGAAGCCCTTCGTCGCGAAACGTGGGCGTGATCAATCCGCGCCGCACGTGATGGCGCAAGGCGCTGGCGATCTCATGCCAGAAGATGACTGGCGCGACCAAGCCGGAGCGCGCCGTGTCGAGGTTCCCCGCCGTCTCCGCGTCCACTTCGGCGTTCAAAACGAGTTCAACGGCGAAAGACGCGTCGAGAACCGTGCTCAAAAGCGACGGCCCTCACGGATCGAGGCGACGATTTCCTCCGTCGAGATAGGAGGAAGATCGCGTTTCGCCTCGTCCATCTCCCGCAGCACGGCCGCGATCTCTTCGCGCGAGGGCTTGCGCCGAGCGGGCTGGAGCGTCGCGACGGCGCGCCCGTGGCGCGTAATGACCACCTCCTCGCCGCCTTCGGCACGGTCAATCAACTCGGAAAGCCTGTCCTTCGCCTCCGCCACGCCCACGTTCATCGTCGTCGCCTCTGGCCAGACTTCTGGCCGGATAGTAGGACCAGCGCGCCGCCCGCGCAACGGAGCCCCCATGTCCGCCACCCGCACCGAGACCGACACCTTCGGCCCCATCGAGGTGGCGTCCGACCGTTACTGGGGCGCGCAGAGCCAGCGGTCGATCGGCAACTTCAGGATCGGCTGGGAGAAGCAGCCCGAGAGCGTCGTCCGGGCGCTGGGCGTGGTGAAGCGGGCGGCCGCCGAGGCGAACATGGCGCTCGGCAAGCTGGACCCGGCGATCGGCGAGGTGATCGTTAAAGCGGCGCAGGAGGTGATCGACGGGAAGCTCCCCGACCACTTCCCGCTCGTGGTCTGGCAGACGGGCTCGGGCACCCAGTCCAACATGAACGCCAACGAGGTAATCTCGAACCGGGCGATCGAGATGCTGGGCGGCGAGATGGGCTCCAAGAAGCCTGTCCACCCCAACGACCACGTGAACATGAGCCAGTCGTCCAACGACACCTACCCCACGGCCATGCACGTCGCCTGCGCGGGCGAGGTCGCCTACCGCCTCATGCCGGCGCTGGAGCACCTGCATGCGGCGCTGAACGCCAAGTCTCAGCAGTTCGCCCACATCATCAAGATCGGCCGCACCCACACCCAGGACGCGACGCCGCTGACGCTCGGACAGGAGTTCGGCGGCTACGCCCACCAGGTCGCCATGGGCGTGCGGCGCATCAAGGAGAGCCTCTACGGCCTCTACGAGCTGGCGCAGGGGGGCACGGCGGTCGGCACGGGCCTGAACGCGCCCGCGGGCTTTGCGGAAAAGGTGGCCGAGCGGATCGCCGCCATCACCCGCCTGCCCTTCGTCACCGCCCCCAACAAGTTCGAGGCGCTGGCGGCGCACGACGCCATGGTGTTCGCGCACGGGGCGATCAACACGACGGCCGCCAGCCTGTTCAAGATCGCCAACGACATCCGCTTCCTGGGCAGCGGCCCCCGCTCGGGATTGGGCGAGCTGGCGCTGCCGGAGAACGAGCCGGGCTCGTCCATCATGCCGGGCAAGGTGAACCCGACGCAGGCCGAGGCGCTGACGATGGTCTGCACCCGCGTGTTCGGTAACGAGACGACCATGACCATGGCGGGCGCTAGCGGCCACTTCGAGCTGAACGTCTTCAACCCGGTGATGGCCTACAGCTTCCTGCAGTCGGCCGTGCTGCTGGGCGACGCGGCG